>CAXTDO010000345.1:0-6763 GCA_964242315.1 uncultured Flavihumibacter sp. | reverse complement strand
GCTCTTCACCGCATGTATAAAACCATTCTCTTCTTTAAAATGTAATGTATTAGTTCCGTTTCGCAGCCTGGCATCCAAAACTTGTTGTTGGTTAAGTCCCTGTATATTGAAGTTGTTGCCGGTCATTAATAAAGCAATTTGTAGATAGCAGATTCTGAAGAGCCCATGCAGCTAATTATTCAAAATAACCAGTTGTAACGGATGTAGATATAATTTTATGTATGAAATGCATTCTTGCTCAATAGTCCTGTGGCTTAATTGAATATTGAGGCAGGAATGATAGCCATACACAACATTTAATTTACTACTACATACGTTAGCGTCGTTTGGTATCATTATAAATTTTTCTTTTGCCTCCGATACGGAAGTATTGTAGATAACAACAACTTCTTCATCACCTAATATTCTGGAGAAAGAAACTACCTGCTCTGCTTTATTAAAATCTGATAGTTCAAAGACGTAATCAGCAACATTGTTTCGGATGCTATTTCCGTTTTTGATTATCTGATTATCAGTTATAAATCCCAGAAATTGGTTCCTTGCCTTCGTAATGATATTAGAAGGTTCTTCTGATTTGGGTTGGGCTAACAGATAAGATACATTTTTCCATAATCGAATGAGTCGCTCATCAAACAAAAAAAAATTTGCTGCATCTGGGAAAAGAAGATATAAAGCCATACCGGCAATTACTTGTTGTGGTGCAATCAACTTTTTTTGAACATTAACTATTTCATCTTCTTTATTAAATGAAAAGTTTTTAATAACAGTACTTCTGTTTTTCATTAGCATTTCAACAGGCGTAAAAACTGGGATAATTGGTAGAGCAGCAATGGGAATCATAAGATAGATTTTGAAGCGTAATTATTAAATAATATTATTTGCATTTTTTTACCATAAAAACAGGGGGATAGAAAACGATATTTTTTTGTTTTTATTTATCTGATATAAACCCTTCGCTTCGCATTTTTTTATAAACAACTTTCGTTATTTCTTTTACCATCTTATCAACTCCCTCAGGATCGCTTGTTTCCGTAAGCCCTGTCCAAATTATTTTGTCTTCTTTGATAGAAAATACGTTAGTCTCTACCATGTAAGTATCTGTGGTTAAATAACCACCCATATTTGAGTAATAGGGCAAGATTCCCAGGAAATAATTACTGAAATGATTGTTGTTAATCGTATTGGGTGTCACCATTCCAGGTATAAATTCTTTTTCTTTTTCAACACTCAATAACCTCATCGTTATGGCTCCATCAAAGCCATCGACCTTTATTTTTTCTCTTATTGCGTCTTCATTGGTGCTACTCATTTTGCTATCTAAATAATTGTAGGAAACCACTCCTTTCCCTTTGAGATAGCGAATCATTTTATCTTCAGCTTCCCGCCTTCCAGTCTCATCTTTAAGCAGTGCAATAACTAATACCTTATTCAATTTATCAATTGAAACCTCTTTGTTAGGTTCTCTCCAACTTCTCGTTATTTTGGTGGAAGAACAAGAAAGAAACAGAAGTATGAATGGGATTAGAAACTTTGCCATATAAAATGTTTGAGACGTTTGATATTTGATTCTTAGAAGAACTCCTGAATTATCTAGCTTCCGGAAGTATTACTAATTATGCCATCTCTATTATACCCAGAGAGCATTGCAAAGGTGCAGTTGCCTGGTTGCCATACTATTACGCAGTTAGCGTTTTATATTGCATCATTCACACAATATCGCTTTCACCTTTCGATGGATGGGATGGAGTAAATTAATTACTGAATTTTGGAAAGCTACCAAGCTATATCTGAAGGAAATTTTAAAAAAAATACCACCCGGAAGGTGGCATTGAATGGATAACAAGTAAATGTTTTATTTGAAAAACGTTTTTTACAATTGTCGATAAGAATAATTTCTCAAGATCAAGTATGGCTAATTTCTGAAAAAAAAATTTTAAGGACATTCTAATAATTTATAGTGAGCAACTCCCCACTTCTTTCGAATCATGACCAGGAAGAAATACCTTTATCAATAACATGAAAAGAAAATATGTTATATACTTCTGCAATTTCTGTAAATACCCTAAAGGTGAAGTTTCAACTCCGCTCCATGTACCAATCCAAGGTCTTTTTCATGGCTTTGTAACTTGAAATAGTTTCTATTATTTTTTGCAAACGGATAAATGCGGTTTCACTTTTTACAACGTAGTCAAATGCTTTATGGTGCATGCAGTTTACAGCTACTTCTATCTTATCCTGAGAGGATAAAATTACGACGGGGATAGCAGGCGCCGCAGCTTTAATTTTATCAAGCGTTTGCAATCCATTCATGGCATTTGCGTCTATACCATCCAAGTGATAATCCAGGATGATGATGCCTGGCCTTAACGGCAAACTAAGCAGACAAGCTTCGCCGGTAGTAAATGTTTTAATATCGAATGCGGGCTGTTGTAGAAAATCTATTTCCAATGCTTTAAGATACAACGCATCATCATCTACCAAAAATATCAGGAGATTTTGTTCTTTATTCATGGCCTGGTATTTTTGATTTTTACTAATTCTACTTCCAGTTCTTTACAAGCCTGCATACATACCGTTTCAAGCTGCAAAACCATATCCGTAATATCATCCGGCAATTGCTGTGTATTAGCAAATTCCTGTATTTTTTTTGCAGTGTTCTCAAAATCTGTACTGATGCCCATGATAGAAAAGGAAGGAATCATTTTGTGCACGGCGGAGTATAACGATTGCCAGTCTTTCTCTTTAAATCCTTTTAACATGGACTGTATCAGCGGAGGCGTCTGTTCCAGATAAATCGATATCATTTCACTCATTAACGCAGGGTTCGATTTTGTGCGTTGGTTCAGGTATTTTAGGTCGATATACTTAATAATGACCTTTTTATTGATGACAACGTTGTCCACTTCTAAAAGGGCTGCATTTTTATTTACCAACCCAATAATTTTACTGTACAACAACTTTTCGTCTACTGGTTTTGCAATGTAATCGTTCATGCCAACAGCTTTGCACTTCTCAAAATCAACGGTTGTTACGTCTGCTGTCAATGCAATGATGGGCACATGTAATTTTAGATCATTCCTGATATACGCTGTAGCTTCAAAGCCATTCATTTCCGGCATTTGCAAGTCCATCAAAATAACGTCATATTTTTTTGTGCGAAGTTTTTCTACAGCAATCTTTCCGTTAGCAGAAATGTCACATTCAAAACCAAAATCGTCCAGCAATGTTTTCATTAGTAATTGGTTCAATGCCATATCTTCTACCACCAGCACTTTTATATCTTTAGTTTCTACGCCCCATTCCATTTGTTCGGTTACAATTTCTGCTTCAGCTTTTGTTTTCTGAAAATTTAAAATAAAACTGAAAGTGGAGCCTTTGCCAATCTTACTTTCTACACGTATACTTCCACCCTGTGGCTCTACCAATTGCTTTACGATGGCAAGCCCAAGGCCTGTGCCACCATATAGTCTTGAAGTGCCGCTGGAAGCTTGCTGAAAATTATCAAATATATTTTCCAGTTTGTTTTCAGCAATGCCGATCCCGGTATCTTTCACTGCAAATTCAATCGATACTTCATCGTCAGTTTTACTCAATAAACGAATGCTCACCGTAATACTTCCATCAGAAGTGAATTTTACTGCATTGCTTACCAGGTTTAAAATGATCTGGTGTAGTCTTACCGGATCACCTACCAAAACATCAGGAATTTTTTTGTCGTATTGTGTAAATAATTGCAGATTTTTTTCCTGAATTTTAGTTTCAAACAGGTGCAGCATCGCCGCTATTGAAACAGATAGTTTAAATGGAATTTTTTCAAATGCCATTTTCCCAGAGTCCACTTTTGCCAGGTCGAGAATATCATTGATCAGTACAATCAACGCATCACCGCTTAATTTTATCGCATCCAGATATTCTTTTTGTTTTGCTGACAGGTCTGTTCGTAAAACCACTTTTGTAAAACCAATGATTGCATTCATTGGTGTGCGAATTTCATGGCTCATGTTCGACAGAAATTGCTGTTTTGCCTTCATGGCACTTTCTGCTATTCTGGTAGCACTTTCTGCTGTACCCTGTGCTTCTTTAGCCTTCGTACTTGCAAACTCTGCCACTACTTTTGCATCCGTTAATTCTTCTTCTACTTTTTTTTGATTCGTAATATCATTTCTGATAACGATGTATTGGTATGGTTTTCCATCTTCATCCAGAAAGGGAACAATCGTAGTATCCACCCAATAAATGGTATCATCCTTTGCCTTATTACGCAGTTCGCCTTTCCAAATTTTCCCATTGGCAATAGTGGTCCAGAGGTCACGTATAAATTCTTTTGAATGATAACCGGAATTTATGATCCGATGGTCTTGCCCTACCAGTTCATCACAATTATACTTAGCAATTTTACAGAAATTCTCATTTGCGTATTTAATGATCCCCTTCTGATCAGTGATAGACACAATTGCCGATTCATCCAAGGCATATTTATAATCTGATATTTCCTTCAGACTGTTCTTGAGATTTTTTTCAATTTGTTTTTGAGCCGTCACATCTCTTGCTACCATCACTACACCTAAAACATTTCCCTGCGGATCTTTGTAAACAGACCCATTAAGCAATACATCGGTCAGTTTATGATCTTTAATAACAAGAGGGTAATCTGCCACGAAGCCATTGGCAAATACAAGTTCATAGGCTTCTTTTGCCATCATTGGCAGGGTAAAATAATCAAAGAAATTACTTCCTATCAGGTTTTCTCTTGAAATGCCTGTCACATTCACAGAGGCATTATTCATGTCCGTGATTTTGCCGGCAGGGCTGATGGTGAACAAGGGATCCAGACTCGCTTCTATCAGGCTGCGGGCATAATTGGCAACACGTAGTTCTGCTTCCCATTTATCTTTTTCATTATTCTGCAAAGCAATTTCTTTATTAGCAATTCCAAGTTCCAATGCGGTTTTTATTTTCTCACCATCCTTTATCGCCAGTTCCCTGTTTGCGTCACCCAGTTCGTTTGTTAGCTTTTGCTGGCTTTCCGCATCCCTGGTTCTTACAAGTACCTGCTCGGTCACCTCGGTAAAAATAATCATCAGGCTAGCAGTTGTTCCAGAGGTTTCTTTGATGGGTTGATAATCACAATTGAAAAAACACTGCTTTTTCTCCGTGCCTTTCATCAACATAAACCCCTGCTCACTTATATGTTTTGCTTCTCCGCTTTCTATCACCCCGGTCATAAATTCATCAATACCCTGATTTTGCAATTCCGGAAACGCTTCAAAAAGGGGATTGCCGATAATGGATGGTGCTTTACCTAAAACTTTCAGGTAAAAATCATTTGCAAATTCAATTACAAAGTCTTTTCCCTTTAGCACCGCTATTGCAACAGGTGAATTCATGAAAGCATTATAAATATCAATCTTCAATATGCCTTTACCATGTTGTGCCCCAGGTATGTGAGATGTTTCCATTTGATTGTTTTAGGTACCGGCTGTTAAATATCTTCGAGAGGAGTTCGCTTTTTGTCTTTCAGTTGTTTAAAATGTGAAGGCGACAGGCCGGTAGCTTTCTTGAACTGATTGGATAGGTGAGATACGCTGCTATAATTCATCTTCCAGGCGATTTCAGAAATATTGCTTTCTCCATACATGATCAATTCTTTTATCCTTTCTACTTTGTGCAAAATGATAAATTGCTCAATGGTTGTACCCTGTACTTCAGAAAACAGATTGGCTAGATAAGTATAATCATAATCAAGTTTTTCACTCAAAAAGTGAGAGAAATTTACCCGTACCATTTCTTCGGAATGATGAATCATTTCAATGACTACGGTCTTTATTTTTTCAATAAGCACCGCCCGTTTATCATCCATCAATTGCAAGCCTACCTCCAAAAGCGAAGTTTGCAAGAGACTTCTTTGCTCTGCTGTTATATCCTCCATGATCTCTACTTCACCCAGGTCAACAATCATAAAATGAAGCCCCAGTTTTTGAAGCTGCTCTTTAACAACCGTTTTACAACGCTTGCTAACCATGTATTTTATGTACAACTTCAAAATAGAATCACAGTTTAAATATTACAAAGATGATTTTTCTTAACAGCAATATGCTTACATAGTTGTAGGATATAGTTGCATAATTCACTCATTTACAAAGGGAAACATTGCTAATTTCAACAAAAAGAGACTTTTTCTAACAGGAAATAGTTCTTTCTGCTTCATACTCTGATCCGGACGGTGGATAACCTTTATATCAATTTTTCTGAAGGGGTGATATCATGCTTATATTGTAACTAAATATAAAAGGTTCTCAAAGCTGATTAACGCATTTCAAATAAATGAATTATGTAAGGTTTACCATGAACTGTGTAAATCTTTTCGTTTTAATAAAACCAATTTTACATTCTGTAAAGAGAAACACGCTTTACAATAAGATATATTAAGAAGCGAACGAGAGTAAGGCTATAATTAATTCAAATGATTACAGACGAAAGTTTACAACAAGAAGTTCATAATGCAATCAAATGGGAGCGATCGTTATGTGCTACTGAGATTGGTGTAGCTGTAAAAGATGGTGTAGTAACTTTATCAGGCACAGTTGAAAATTATTGCAAGAAAGCTAAAGTAGAAGATGCTGTCGCAAAAGTATCAGGCGTTAAAGCAATTATTGAATGCTTAAAAGTTAAACTCCGTCCGTCAACTGGTTTAAAGGATGATAACGAACTTGCAAATGATACTATAACTGCTCTTAGCTTAAACCGGGATGTACCTGATAAC
>CAXTDO010000344.1:0-6767 GCA_964242315.1 uncultured Flavihumibacter sp. | reverse complement strand
CTTTTATGAGGTTATCATAAAAATCAAAAAATCCTTCTGTGGCGGAAAGATAAAAGAGATCCGCAGTGCTGCCGGCTTTTTTTATGCCCAGCCGCTGTTCTTTTATTTTGTTGGAAGAAGCATAGTCAAGCTGCAAGGATATTTCAGCCAAAGCCATACCGGCTATGTCGCGATTGGTGGTAGTGGTATCTTTTTTTGATCTGGACTTTTTGTTTTTGGAAGAAGAATCCTGTTCTACTGCCTTGATATACATTCTGACCGACCATGCGCCGACTGAATTTTGCAGGCTGTCTTTATGGCGAATAACATTCTTCACAATTTCCACTGCATTGTCTCTATACCTTGCTTTTACGGTAACATTTTCCAGGGAAGACTGCGCAGCTTCCAGTATGATATCCTGCACATAATTTTTTTTGATGACCAATGTCACTACCTGTGATTTGTACCCTACGATACTGTAGATGATGTCGTACTTACCTTCTTCCAGGTCAAGCGAGTATGTGCCATTGTCTTTAGTGAGGGTTCCGGTATGCCAGTCTTTAACCTGCACAGATACCAGTGAAACCGGCTCCCGTGCAGCATTTGTTATGGTACCGGTGAGTTTAAAAGTTTGAGATTGCGCCAGGTTTGCTATTGCTATCAGTGATATTAATAGTAGCCGTTGGCGCATAGTTAGGTTGTTGACCTAAAAATGACATTTATTGTGATAAGGTGAGATTGATTTTGGTGATTTATGTTTGATTTAACAAATTGGGTAAGTGAGAATATTGCCAGTGTTTTTTGTCTGAACTGTGATTTAGTTGATTAAATGAAGGACTATGATTGTTCCATGTCATAGTCCTTCATTTAATCAACTAAATCACAGTTCAGACAACTATGGTTAAAAAATCGGACTACAATGGAAATTATTTTTACGCAAACGATTGATCTAAAAAAGTACCAATCCCTCTCAACTAAATCTCCTTAAATTAGCTTTTCATTCCTTACCCCACTAAAACGTGCCTGTTATCGCGGCAGATGGTACACTGTATTATTTCGATCTGGATATTACTTACACCACTAAAACCAATCTTACCATGAACTCAACAACTAATTGCTGCTCCATCAAAGCAATGCAGCTCAACCAACGGTTTTCTATGCCCGTTATGGTTTCTATGCTTCTCCTGCTTTTTAATGTAAACAGCTTCGCAGACAAAGGGATAAAACATATCGATAAAAGCGGTGCTGCTCATTCAGCGCACACGTTCTCGGAAATAAAGGGACGTGTAACAGACGAAGAAGGTAAACCGCTGGAGGGAGTATCTATAACGGTAAAGGGTACCGCAATTGCTGCAACCACCGATGCCGATGGAAACTTCACTATCAATGTTCCGGGCAGTTCCTCCTCCATTCTTACCTTTTCTTATGTTGGCATGTTATCCAAAGATGTTACTACAGGAAGTAATGCAGCGCTGCGTGTTATATTAACAACTGTTGCTGCCGACCAGGAAGAAGTAGTGGTTGTTGGATACGGCACGCAGAAAAGAATTAACCTCACGGGCGCCGTGGGAAGCGTAACCGGAAAAGAACTGGTTAAAAGGCCGGCTCCCAACCTGCAGAATCTGTTGCAGGGCAGGGTTGCAGGACTTGACATTGTGCAGAGCACCGGACAGCCCGGAAGAGATAATGCGTCTATTTTAATAAGGGGCCAGGGTTCTTTCGGCGCGTCTTCTGCGCCTCTTATATTGGTAGATGGCGTCATCGCATCTATCAATAATTTATCTGCCGAAGATGTGGCAGATGTGAGTGTTCTTAAAGATGCCGCTTCTGCCGCAATCTACGGCGCCAGGGCTGCCAACGGTGTGATACTGATTACTACAAAAAAAGGACGCCGGGGTCAGAACATGCTGGAATACAGTGCCAGCGCCGGTACAAGCAGTGCCACCAAATTGCCGGATCTGATTTATAATTCCGTTAAATACATGGAGCTGCGTAACCAGGCAAGCATACGGTTCGGGCAACCGGCTTTCTATACCCAGCAACAGATAGATGCCTACCGGAATGCCACCGACAAAGTAAAATTCCCCGACTTTAACTGGATGGAATATGCGTTTAACAATGCAACTACTCTCAATCACCACCTTGGCTTTTCGGGAGGTACAGAGAAGTCTACTTTCAATGTGTCTTTCAATTACATGAAGCAGGACGGCATCCTGGCGCAGAACGATTATAAACGATACAACGCGCTGATAGATTTTTCAGCAAAAGTGCATGACCGCGTAACCATCGGTACCAATGTAAACCTTTCTTACCAGGATATTCTGGAACCATGGTTAGTGAACGATGACCTTGTGCTGATCGTTTACCATTCAGCGCCCACCTACGGGCCTTACCTGCCCGACGGCAGTGGCAGGTTTACCAGCGCCGCTTACCCAGGCGAATCAGCCGGACAAAGGAATTTTGCTACCGTAGTCAATAACGGTGGACAGATGACGAAGAATTACAATGTCAATGCACAGGCTTATGCAAATGTTGATATTCTTAAGGGATTACAATGGCAGGTTAAAGGCGCTTTTTCTTTTTATAATCAGGATTTCAGGAATCACCAATTCGGCATTCCCTCTTATTACTACCAGCCAAACGCTAACGGCGAATACATTTTGTACGACAACTCCGCACCCGGATTTTTAGGAGTAAACCAACAGTTCTCCCAAAGCATCACAAAAACATTTTACAGCACCTTAACATACGACAAGCAGATAGCAACAAATCATGGACTGAAAGTTCTTGCAGGATATGAACAGCAAAGCAACCGAAGCCCATATCTTTCAGGCTCAAGAAGAAACTTTCCGAATAATACCCTGATAGAACTAAATGCCGGATCAGCCACAGGACAAACTACCGGCGGAAACACCACCGAATGGGCCATACAATCCTTATTCGGCCGGCTTAATTACAATTATAAAGGAAAATACCTGCTGGAGGCCAATGCCCGCTATGACGGAACTTCAAGGGTGATAGCAGACAATCGCTGGGGGCTTTTCTCTGCTGTCTCTGCCGGCTGGCGCCTGTCTGAAGAAAAATTTATAAAGACTGCCCTTCCCTCCGTAAATAACCTCAAATTAAGAGCTTCCGTAGGCACTTTGGGAAATCAGGAAATAGGAAATTATCCTTACCAGGATATCCTTAATCTAACCAACTATGCCTTTGGTACCACCCTTGCCTCGGGTGCTACGCTGAACAGGCTTACAGACAAGCAGCTTCAATGGGAAACCACAAAGATCACTGATGTAGGAATTGACATTGACATGATGAAAGGACTCTTTGGTGCTACAGTAGACTTTTATAACAAAGAAACTTCCGACATTCTAACCCTGCGCCAGGATGTGCCGGCAAGTGTGGGCCTTACTGCGCCCACAACGAATGCAGGTTCTATGCAAAACAGGGGATGGGAACTGGAACTACGTCATCAGAATGCTATTGGTGAATTCACATACGGTGCTAATGTGGTGTTCGCTTCTTACAAAAATAAAGTAACAAAAGTGCTGGCGCCTAACAAAGGCGTGTTTGAAGTAGGCCTGCCCTACAACTCCATTTACACTTACGAATGGATCGGTATCTTTCAAAGTCAGGAAGAAATTGCCAAATCTCCCAAACAACCGAATTCAGGAAATTTAAAACCAGGCGATTTGAAAATCAAGGATCAGGACGGTAACGGCACCGTTGGTCCCGAAGACAGGATCAGCATTAATCCATTTCCCAAATACACTTATTCTTTCGGCGTTAACGCAGGGTGGAAAGGATTTACACTCACGGCATTCTTTCAGGGTGTTGAAGGCAGGAAGTTTATCGTGAACGGCTGGGGTATAGATCCCTATTTCCAGGGAGCGCCGCCACCTTCCAAGTTCCTGAATGCATGGACAGAACAGAATCATAGTAACACCGTACCGGCGGTTTATCTGAATGGTTATGCCGGCGTAAGCGGCTACGAGAGTACCTACTATCTTCGGGATGCAAGCTACCTCAGGTTAAAGAACCTCTATCTTTCTTACATCATCCCTAAAAAAATCACAGATAAAATTCGTTCAAAAGGATTGACGCTATATGTATCCGCCGATAACCTGCTCACTTTTACAAAGTATGAAGGCGCCGACCCTGAAAGGGCCGCCGGTGGCCGCTTTGCACAGTTTCCGCAGGTAAAGATCATTACCGGGGGCCTCAATATTAAATTCTGATACTAAACTAAAAGTCATGAAACGTTTATATACTATCATCGTAATTGCTTCTACCATCGTTGTATGTACCTCATGCAAGAAAGAACTCGATAAAAATCCACTAGACAGTATTTCCAGCGGCACGTTCTGGAAAACCGAAGAAGATGTACAGTCCGCACTGACAGGCGTGTATTCAAAATTACGCAACGGCTTTTTTGGTTACAGAAGAGTATGGCTTGATGCTTATTCAGACAACGCCTACGACAGGTTTAACTATTACAATTTTCAGAACCTCACTATTGGTATTGTAAACACTACCAATGTGTCAGGCACATTTTATAATGCTCCTTATCAGGGTATTGCTGCCTGCAATTACTTCCTCGATAATATCAACAAAGTGCCGTTGGTTGATGCAAAGAAGAATGCTTATATAGGTGAAGTAAAATTTTTAAGAGCCTTGTTTTATTTTGATCTTGTAACGGCTTACGGCGGTGTAACTATTTACAAAACGGCCCCTGCAACTGTAGACGATGCTAAAATAAAACAAAGTACAAAAGACGAGGCGGTTGCTTTTATTACCGAAGACCTTGATTTTGCCATTGCTAATTTGCCGGACGTCAAATATGCAGGCCATGCAGTAAAAGGTAGCGCCAAAGCCTTAAAAACAAGGGTGCTGTTATCGCAGGAAAAATGGACCGATGCGGCGACGCTTGCCAAAGACGTGATAGATGGAAAAGTATGGAGCCTTGCACCCAGCTATAAAGGCTTGTTTCTTACAGCAACGCAGTTAGGTAGCCCCGAGATCATGTTCTCTACCGATTTCATGGCGCCAAATCTTTACCATGGCGACTTTGCCGGAACAGATGTAGAACTGGGCTGGTGGGGCGCAATGGGTGTATACGCCAATCTTGGAGACGAATATGAAATGAAGAACGGAAAAATGATCACAGATCCGGCCAGTGGTTATAACGCCGCAAACCCCGGGCTCAACAGAGATCCGAGGTATGATATTACATTACAGATTCCCGGCGAAAAATATATCAATCCCGATGGCACAGAGTTCCTTCATTCCGATCCCGCGCTTACTCCTTACGTGATGCAGAAATATGTTGACATGGCCCGGCTACCATTCGGTTATGCTAAAGCAAATCTCACAGATCAGCACATCGTTCATTTAAGATACGCCGATGTGTTGCTGATGTATGCTGAGGCAAAAAATGAAGCATCCGGGCCTGATGTCTCAGTATATAGCGCCCTGAATGAAATTAGGGCAAGACAGGAAGTAAGCATGCCTCCCGTTGATGTAGCGCTGTACGATACAAAAGACAAGTTAAGAGAATTTATTCGCCATGAAAGAAGGGTAGAGCTGGCACTTGAGGGCCTGCGTTATTTTGATTTGAAACGCTGGAAAAACTTTGAACAGAAATTGTCGGCCATAAAAAACCCGGGCGGAGTGCAGCTTCATTTCGGTGAAAAAAATTATGTACTGCCCTTTCCGCAAAGCGAGCTGGATAAGGATAAACAGTTGACGCAAAACAGCGGTTATTAAAAGCATTGGTAAGATGATGCCTGGTTCTTCTTTTAAAAATTGCTTTTGTAAATTTATTAGATGATGTAATCACCCATCTGAATTTACAATGTATGTTAGGTATAAAGCATAAGCAATTACCTTGATGAATTACACTGATAAAAGTTTCATTTATTAATTTGGTAACCATCGCCATTAACAAATAATTTATTTACATTGCTTACTAAATAACTGCAAAACGCTTTCAATGATTGCTAAGTATTCATCAAATCTGTACAAATAAAAACCATATGATTAAAAATGTTTTGTTCCTTGCAGTGATCTTTATTGCTGGTGCCTGCTCCAGCTCAAAAAAAGCTTCCACCGGCAAAGGCTGGGTAAGCCTGTACGACGGTAAATCTTTCAACGGCTGGAAAGCCAGTGAAGCTCCTGGCTCATTTAAGATAGAAGACGGAAGCATCAGGGTAGCAGGCCCCAGGTCTCATTTATACTATGATGGCGACGTGATGAATCACAACTTCAAAAATTTTGAACTGACGGCGCTGGTAAAAACGATGCCGGGTTCTAATTCAGGAATGTACTTTCATACTGTATACCAGGATAAAGGCTTCCCCGACAAAGGGTTTGAAGTACAGGTAAACAATTCGCATACCGACTGGAAAAGAACAGCCGGTTTGTATGATATAGTAGACACACGCGAAGTGTATGTAAAAGACAGCGTTTGGTTCACCTTATACATCAAGGTTGAAGGAAAAAGAGTGATCACCAAAGTAAACGATCATACCGTTGTTGATTATACGGAACCTGAGAATGCTACAGCGCCCAAAGGTCATCCCGGCCGTTTAATATCCAGCGGAACATTTGCACTGCAGGCACACGATCCCAAGAGCATAGTATATTTTAAGGATATCATGGTGAAGCCGCTTCCATAACAGGTATGAGGTATGAGGGAATGCAGTTTTATTAAACCCCGAAGGGTAATTTTGTTAGTATTTTGAAGTTCGGGTTCCAGGTTCCCCTCCTTTTCAAGGAGGGGACGATGAAAA
>CAXTDO010000343.1:0-6767 GCA_964242315.1 uncultured Flavihumibacter sp. | reverse complement strand
AAAAGTATTGGTCTATTGGGTAATATTTGTCTAAATTTTCAGGGATAGAGGCAATTTGCAAACAACCACAATTTCCGCATTGCATATATTCAAATTCATCTTTATAGCCAAACATGCGTTCCTGTAAAATGTAAGTAGTATTATTTAAGCCGTTTCCGCATATTTTGCAATTTGCCATACTTCTTTATCATTCAACTTGTAATTAAAGATACAACGTTCAAAAATACCTGCCATCTGTTATCTGACCAATATTTCTTGTTGTATTATACAAGTTGTTCAAAAAAGTTCTTTTATATAATTTCTTTGTAGTTGCAGTAGTTTATAATGTTTTTTGTACGCCATTTCTGCTATCTGCTTTGCGATTATAAAACCATTTCTGCCATCAAGAAACCCAAATAAAATAAAATAGCTTTTTATAAAAGCCCAAACCGGATTTATGTATAAATTAAACGCATTTGTTCTCTTCCCATTCATGAATAACGACTGTGCAGATAATGAACTGTATTTCTCATTCTTCAATTTATATTCACCTGAATTTTTATAAGCATAGTGCATCAGGTCGCCTTTTAAATGTTTTAACGTGCTGCCTGGTTGCATCTGTAAATCTTCATGAACGATCTTGTCTGTCCAATTGCCTTTTTTGCGGTTAAACAGCCGTAGTTTTCTGTCGGGATACCAGCTTCCGTGCCTGATCCATTGATCATCAAATTTATTGAGCCGGTTCATGGTATAACCATCATATGGAAAATTCTTGTTTTTTTCTTCCTGTATGCTGTTAATTAACGCTTCACTCAGAAATTCATCTGCGTCAAGGTTAATTACATGGTCGTAGGTGGCCTGGTCTGTAGCGTAGCGCTTTTGTGACCCATATCCCATAAACTGTTTTTCAATAAAGCGAACGCCCCATTTAAGGCAAATTTCTTTCGTGTTATCAGTGGAGAAACTGTCTATTATTACAATTTCATCAACAATTCCTTTTAATGTTTTTAAACAGTACAAGATGTTCTTTTCTTCATTATACGTAATAATAGTTACTGATAAAGGCAGCATGTGTATAGATGAATGTTAGCAGAATCAATCGTTGATAAAAGCTATGTTTTTGGCAGGGAAAAGCCTATCTGCAAGATGGGCTATTTGTCTTTTTATACTCCTTGTTCTTTTCTTTACGGGCGTTTCGGTGAAATTATAATTTTTAATCAAATTGATATTTTGTTCAGGTGTGTATCCTTTAAAATAAGATTCCAGAAAAAAACGAAAAATCTGTTCATCCCATTCATCTTTATTACTCCAGTAATGAGCGATGCAGCTTTTTGCCTCTTCCAGTCCATAAACTTCACTTAGAGAAACAGACAGTGCAAATTGCTCAATCAGGCGTCTTGTAATTTGTTGTTCGCACATTTCATC
This sequence comes from uncultured Flavihumibacter sp., assembly GCA_964242315.1. GTDB lineage: Bacteria > Bacteroidota > Bacteroidia > Chitinophagales > Chitinophagaceae > JADCRZ01. The sequence continues at coordinate 5,363 of CAXTDO010000343.1, read as the reverse complement.
ACAAATGGCAAGAGCAAGACTGCACTCTTTTCCACTCTTGTTATTGGGTATCGCTACTACCCCTGCGTTCCACATGTAATGAGTGGGAAGTATTTTCACACCGGCAAAAACAACATTCCGTACTGCAGACCACATTTTTTTTTCCGTTTTGCTTTTACCTTCAGATAAAGGCAATTCTTTTTCATGCATCAACGCAATTTTATTTAAAAGAACTTTATTTATATTCTCAAGTTGACCGTATAAAAAAGTATCGGTATCAAGATATGCTACAGAAGAATCCGCATATAAATTGCACATCATTTCAATGCCCTTAATTTTTATTCTCCAAAAAAAATCATGCTTACCCTTCCATTCCTTCAACGTTTTTTCATCAATGGTTACAACGTTAACACGGTCTTTAAGATGGTTATAAAAATCAGGTGAATCTGTAATTATATTTATAGTTTGAATTTCGCTTTGTTGTCCCAAGAAAGAGTAGATGGAAAAGGCAGCCTGAAGATGGATGGTAATATTTTTGCCAACTGTTATGTATAACAAGTTCATATCTTTTCTTTAAACAAACCCATTGTAAGATGAGCAGCCTTTAGCTTATTATGAATGATAAACAGATTAAGAAGCCGTTCTGCAAGAAAACCCATCACCCTTGTTTGATACCCCTGTTTAGGAAGTTCTATCTGCTTCTCAACTTCAAATAAAATCTCAAAGAGAAAAGTAGAATAATTATCCCATATTCTCCATGGGGCTATCATAATATTATTAAAAACCATCTTTGTTTGACAGCTTAATAATTCAATACTTTCACCGTACTCCGGATATTTTTCACGAATCACTTTCATAGTAACGTCCCAATCGGCTTTTATATGAGCCAGCTCATAGGCTTGTTCAACGGTATATGCAATGCCTTTATGCTTCATTGAATAGTCGGGCCGCGGTACAATTATATCATTTTCTGATAAAAGCTCCTGAATGGATGTGTATAAGGTAGGTGTTAAAAGAGAATCCCTGTTCTTTTCTGATGCCGCAGTATAATACCGGCTTCTTTTTTTTACAAATAATTTATATTGGTCGCTGATCAGATATCTCCTGTAATGGCAAAATCCCAGGGCATCTGAATGCCTGTCTGCATTTTTTACGATCCAGTATAATGCGGTAAGTTCGCTGTATAAATGATTTTTAGTGGAGATGTTATCCCCCGTATCATCACCTATCATATTGAGCTGAGCACCTGAGTTACATGCTCCCGCCTGTATGGGTGTTATATAGGACGCCTTCGGAAGAAGCGGGAAATGATTATAATACACACTATATATCTGAACAGAAGGTAGCATTTAATCTTTATTTTCTTTAAATTATAGAAAAAGGCTTAACCAAATTATAAAAGAATTGCCTGATTGCATTTAGTTTAAAAGTGCGCAAAAATCGTGTTCTGATCTTTATAAAAAATGCCTTAATATATACGCAAACTTATCTCATATAATGTCTGTAAATCTTTGTTATATTAAAATTGCAGTTAAAGGTTTCCTGAGAACGGGTACATATACTGCTACTTATTATGTAAACACGCAATTCTGTTAAAAAAGACGCTAATTTTCATTAACAAATTATAATTTAGCGTTGTTTTCTTATATATTCTTAAGTTTGAATCAATCAACCGGGAAGCAACATGGCAGGGTCTGACAGTTTAAATTTATAAACGCCCTATCATGGTGAAAAGAGATTATTAAATTTTATTTTGATTTATTCATGATCAATTTTATCCCTATTTTTCCGTTAGGCATCGTGGTATACCCTGGAGAAGAACTTAACCTGCATATTTTTGAACCACGGTACAAACAGCTTATAGATGAATATGCCGCAGCAAAAAAGCCTTTTGGCATTCCTATCATCATCAACAATCGCCTGAGTGAACTGGGAACCCTTGTAGATATCAAGGACGTTACTACAAAATATGGAAACGGTGAAATGGATATTAAAACAAAGGGTAACAAAATATTCCGGATTCTGGAAGTTATCAAAGAAGTTCCGGATAAATTATATAATGGCGCCATTGTTAATTATCCGGCTAACAAAGAAGATTCAGGGAAGAAGTTACTGATGCAGAAAATAATCCTTGCTTTACGTGAATTGCACCGCCTGTTAAATCTGAATAAGGATTTTCATAAACCCGATGACCAGCTTACCAGTTATGATATTGCCCACCATGCCGGGCTCTCACTTGACCAGGAATATGAGTTGTTAGGACTGATGCAGGAGGCGCAGAGACAGGAATACCTTAAAAGACATCTGGCACAAGTACTGCCCGTACTCGCTGAAATGGAATCCTTAAAAGAAAAAGTAAAGCTGAATGGCCATTTCAAGAACCTGTCGGGCTCCGGATTTGAGATTTAGCGGCGGGAAATAATGATTAATGATTAATAATTAACGGTACCAGTTCGTGATTTATAATTCTTAATTAATCTTTAACCACTATCAATTAATAATTAACCATTAATCATTAATACTTATTCATAAAAGCTTGATGCCCGATCTTCCTCATACCTCATACCTACTGCGACAGCAGTTACCTGATATCTCAAAAACCATCTGCTTTGATTTTGGAAATACCCGGCTTAAGTATGCAATATTTGAAGGAAGGCAATTGTATAAAGAAGCTGTTTTGGAAGATGATACAGTTGCAACGATTGATAAAGTGCTTGAAGCCTTTAAACCTGAGAAATCTATCCTATCCTCTGTTATCGATCACAATGCCGATATCGAGGTATTATTAAATCAAAAAACAAGCTTTCACAAGTTATCTCACCTCACCCATCTCAATTTCACCACTCCTGTAGGTAAACCAGCCTCAATTGGTGCCGACAGACTTGCATTGGTTGCCGCTTCCGTAGATCTTTTTCCCGAAAAGAATAATCTTGCGATTGGATTAGGCACCTGCATCACCTATAATTTTGTAAATAAATATCACGAGTTCATCGGTGGTGGTATTTCGCCCGGAATGGATATGCGTTTTAAATCGCTTGAATTGTTTACCGCCAAACTACCGCTGGTGAAAGAAGACTGGAACTTCCCCCTGATAGGGTATGATACTGTTACAAATATTTTAAGCGGCATTATTATAGGAATGGCTAAAGAGATAGATGGTTTCATTGATGCGTATGCCGAAAGGTATGGGAACTTTAACGTGCTTTTAACCGGGGGCAATTCAACCTATTTTGTACCGCACCTTAAAAAACAGATATTTGCAGACCCTAATTTAATTTTTAAAGGTCTCTATGCGATCAGTGAGTATAACTTTCAATCAAAAAACTAAGCTGCTAATAGGTTTATTGTCAAGTATTTCTTTAGTTTCTTACACACAGGAAAATTCCCCTTATTCCAGATACGGATTAGGTGATATGGTACCAACCGGCAATGTTGTTAATCGCAGTATGGGAGGAGTAGCTGCTGCTTATGCTGATTATGACAAGCGTTACGACCAAAAAGACAGGTATCAGAAACCACAGACCGTAAATTTTTTAAATCCTGCCTCCTACGCTAAACTACGCATCACTTCGTTCGACCTGGGCTTTGAAATAGATAACCGTACCCTTCATGCTATTGACCAGGCGGAAAAATTTAAGGCTGCCAGCGCCATCATCTCTTACGTACAGTTAGGAATACCCTTAAACCGTAAACGCAGCCTAGGATTAGTATTCGGTCTTCGCCCTATCACCCGTATCAATTATAAAATACAACAAAACGAAAGAGTAGCAGGTATAGACAGCCTGTCAACCCTGTTCCAGGGTTCCGGGGGTACTTATCAGGTATACACCGGTCTGGGAAAGTCGTTCGGCAATCTATCCCTGGGAGTTAATGTTGGCTATTTCTTCGGAACCAAAGACTACAGCACCCGCAAAATTTTTGTTCCTGATTCAGCAGACAAATTTTACTATAAATCTAATTATGAAACAAAAACTACCATTGGCGGTTTGTTTTATGACCTGGGCGCTCAATACCGGGCTCAATTAAATAAAACAACCTTCCTGCACCTGGGTGTATATGGTAATGTTCGTCAAAAATTTAACCTTACTAAAGATAATCTGGCCGAAACCTTCGACTACGATGCCAACGGAGCTGTAAGAAGCTACGATACCGTATCCTTTTCCAAGAACGTTAAAGGGAAGCTGGATTATCCTTCAACTGTAGGCTTTGGTTTTATGATTGAAAAACAGGATAGATGGCAACTGGGTGTAGATTTTTCTCAAACCTCCTGGGATAATTACAGGTACTTTGGAGAAAAAGATGCCGTTAAAAGCACCTGGGTGCTGAAAGTAGGCGGCCAGATAATTCCTAACCTGTTGAAAGCAAAAAATTACTGGAGCCTGGTAACTTACCGGGCAGGTTTCAACATTGGTCCTGATTATATTTATGCTAATGGCAAATTACCCCAGTTGGGCATTACTGCCGGAGCCGGATTCCCTATCCGCAGAAATCCTTATACCAACCAGTATACTGCTATAAACCTCGGATTGGAGTATGGCAAAAGAGGCAATACCAGTAACATTCTTACAGAGAATATTTTTCGCATTACACTCGGATTAACGTTAAGCGACCTGTGGTTTGTTAAAAAGAAGTACGATTAATGTCTTTCAGATCCTTTGCTTGTTTTCAAAAACTGGCCTTATCAGGAATCTTCATGTTCCTCTTTTGTGCCTGCGAAAATGACATGAAAGATGTAAAAGCACTTACCGAAAAGAAAACTTCTGTTGAAACCATTACAAAAGTAGAGAGCTACTACAGTCAGAAAGCTATAATGAAGGCTAAACTGACAGCTCCTATAATGAAACATTACCAGGTTGATTCTGCTTATTACGATTTCCCCAACTCACTTCATGTAGATTTTTATAATGATACTCTACGCGTTGAAAGCCAGGTTAGTGCCAATTATGGCAGGTTCAAGGAAAACGAACACAAGGTTTACCTGAGAGACAGCGTGGTAGTATCCAACTTAAAGGGCGACACTCTTCACACCCAGGAGTTATGGTGGGATCAGCAAAAACAGATCTTTTACACCGACAAGCCCGTTCGTATTCATCAGCCAGGCGGCCTCATACGCTACGGAATAGGGCTTGAAGCAGACCAGAACTTTAGCTGGTTCAATACTACAAAAGCGCATGGGCCTGTTCCGGTTCCCAGGGATTTCAACAACGATCTTCAATAATTATTATGATTAATGGTCAGTTGTTAATGGTTGTTTGTCAGTCTATTTAACTATTAACCATTAATAATTAATGATTAATAATTCATCATTAACAATTAAACATTTGTTTAAATCAAACATTTGTTTAATTTTGCCTTCGCAATGGATAAAAGAGAGCATATCATTC
>CAXTDO010000342.1:0-6780 GCA_964242315.1 uncultured Flavihumibacter sp. | reverse complement strand
GGCTATGATCTTGGTCATTGTTTGATAATCAGTGTTACATTAATTAAGAAAATATTCAATGCTCAAGATTCAATGCTCAATTAACCAATACCAAAGGATACGATGTTTTACTGAACATTGAATATTGATAATTGAATATTGAATATTTTCTCCTAAATACTTAAACATCATGTAACTCATCAGGCTGCTTCCTTATGTTAAAAAATAGCAGTGCCTGCACCTGGGTTCGTATATCTCCTTCTCTCCTAGAAGTACCTGTTTGTTTATTTCAGATTTTCGATAGGAGTAATTGGCAATGTTTCCGCATTTTACACAAATGGCATGCAGCTTAGTGATGTAATCTGCTTTAGCTAACAAGAAAGGAATCTGTCCAAAGGGTTTTCTTAAATAATCCATATCCAGACCAGCCACTATAACACGGCTTCCTGCCAGGGCTAACTGATCGCATACCTCAGGTAAAAGATCATCAAAGAACTGCGCCTCATCTATCCCGATAACATCTACACCGCTTGCCAGCAGCAAAATGGTTTGTGAATTATCTACAGGAGTTGACTGGATAGAGTTTTCATCATGCGAAACGATATTTTCTACATGAAAACGTATGTCTATTGCCGGCTTAAAAATCTCCACTTTAAGGTTGGCAATTTTAGCCCGCTTCAGCCTTCGGATCAATTCTTCCGTTTTGCCTGAAAACATGGAACCGCAGATTACTTCTATCCAACCTCTTCGCTCACCGTATAAACTTGGTTCTATAAACATGTAATACAGAGAATTATTTAGTTATATTTATTGTTTATAACTTTACGAATATTCCGTTTCATTTCAAATGTACCATAACAAATGGAAAGAATAAAAGCCCTGATTAATATATTGCATGAGCAATCTGAACAAAATGCAGACACTGCTGTGTTAATGGAAACAGTACAAATGTTACAGGCAGAGCTGTCCCGTTTATCTGCATTCGTCCCCCGGCAAATGAGTACGTCAAAGGTAGCGGTAATGATGCCTTCTACTAATAAGGTTTCATTTGCAATTAAAGAAGCAACGCCCGAAACGATCAGGCAACCAGCCTATCAGGATTTTATAGAGCAGCCTAAAGTAGTAGAACCTGCCAAAAAAGTGCCTGAAAAGGAAACGCATATTGTGGAAAAAGCTATAGAAGCAAAAAGGGACGATCATTCAGGTTGGCTGTTCGACCCTGGTGATGAAATTCCAACCCTGACTCACCAAAGACAATATAAGGAAATGAATGATGTCTTTGGCGGCAATGCTTCTTCTTTGAACGATAGGCTGAAAACAGAAAAAAAGGAACTTGCAACTGTGTTAACTGATGGCCCGGTGCGTGATCTTAAAAAAGCCATTGGCATCAACGACAGGTTTGTTTTTCTAAGCGAGTTATTCAGGGGAGATGAAACAATGTACGAACGCAGCCTGAAAACCATTAATAACTTCCGGATATATCCTGAAGCGGAATACTGGATAGAAAGGGAACTGAAAGTGAAACTGGGTTGGGATGAAGGGAAAGAAGTCGTGAAGCAATTTAGGCAATTGGTTAAGAGGAGGTTTTTGTAAAGAGGGATCAGCCGTAAGGTATCAGCTATCAGGAGGAAATTTTTCAGGCTTTGATCTCCTAATAGCTGATACCTGACAGCTGATAGCCCTTCGCAATAGCTTTGCCGGCCATCACACTAACTTCCTCTCCTCTATATAATCTACAATCTTTTTCGTAGCTCCCCTTTTTGAGTACACATAACTCTTAGCAGATTCTCCTGCTTTAGTGCATTCATCATTACTTTTTACCAACACATGAAACACTTTTTCGAGAGCGAGCGCATTATCGATGCTGAATGCACCGCCATAATCCACCAACTCCACTGCTTCCACAAATTTGCTGTAAACCGGCCCGAACACCACCGGTTTGCCGTAAACAGCGGCTTCCAGTACATTATGAACGCCATCGTCGCCAAAGCCACCACCGATGTATGTTACGGTGGCATATTTGTATAAACGCGACAACATCCCGATATTATCTATGATTAAAACATTGGGTGTATTCAAACTATTGGAACCGGCGCCTTTTTTTACCTCGTTTTCCCATTCTGTAAATAGAATGGAGTGGTGAAAGAGCTTTTTTGCCTCTGCTAAACGGTGGCCATCTATCTCATGCGGAGCGACGATAAATTTTATTTCAGGATGGGTATTTGCAAAGTGGTCCAGCTCTTCTTCATCTTCCTCCCAGGTGCTTCCGGCAACGATAACCTGGTTATCACCGCAGAAAGAAGCAATAAGCGGAATAGGTGCGGCCTGTTCGGCTATTTCAATCACCCGGTCGAAGCGGGTGTCACCGCTAACGGTTACATTGCCTGAAATATCAATGCTGCTTAATAAATTTTTTGATTCCTCATTTTGAACGAAAATATGGGAAAAGCATGTCAGCATTTTCCTATATAAGTTTCCATACCACCTGAAGAATACCTGGTTTTCCCTGAAAATACCGGAGATCAGTAATACCGGTATGTTGCTCTTTTTTAACCGGGTAAGATAAAAGTACCAGTACTCATACTTTACCCATATCACCAGTTTGGGTTTAATAAGTGCAATTAATTTACGTGCATTGCTGTACGAATCAGGTGGAAGATAAAATATGTAATCAGCGCCCGCATAGTTTTTTCTTATCTCATATCCTGAAGCCGAGAAAAAAGTAAGTACAATACGTACTGCAGGATTAGAAGCCTTAATACGCTCTAAAACGGGTCTTCCCTGCTCAAACTCACCCAGGGATGCGCAATGCATCCAGATAAAATCAGATGACTGGTCGCCTTGTACATTCCTCTTTATCGTTTTAAAAATATTTTTTCTACCCTGAATCCAAAGTCTGGCTTTAGGATTCCAGGGGCTTACCAGCAACACCCCGGTTCTATAGAGAAAAAGAAAAAGATTATAGAGTACCAGTGTTAAGTTAAGCATGAATCACGTATTAAATGCTGTCAGCTATCAGCCGTCAGCTATCAGGAGGAAGGCTTATGAGGCTGTGGTCTCCTGAAAGTTGACGGCTGATAGGTGACAGCAGGTGCGTTAATTTATTGTAACAGAAACTAATGCTGTTACGGCAAATCTAAAATCAATCTTCCACCCTACCTATATTTTATTACTTTTGCGTTTTTCAAAAAAGAATACTATGCGTCCTATTCAGATGGTGGATACCAAAGGTCAGTATTTGAAGGTTAAAGCTGAAGTGGACGCTGCCGTACTGGGAGTTCTGGAAAGTTCTGTTTTTATCGGTGGTAAAATAGTGGATGAATTCCGTGAAAATCTTGCTGATTACAACGGGTCCAAACATGTAATCCCCTGTGCAAACGGCACGGATGCGCTGCAGATTGCAATGATGGCATTGGAACTGCAGCCCGGCGATGAAGTAATAACGCCGTCGTTTACTTACATTGCTACGGCAGAAGTAATTGCTTTACTCAGGCTTAAGCCGGTTTTTGTAGAAGTTGATCCCAAAACATTCTGTGTAAGTGCTGAAGCTATTGAACAGGCAGTTACCTCCCGCACAAAAGCGATTGTTCCCGTTCATTTGTTTGGTCAGGCTGCTGATATGGAAGCCATTATGAAGGTTGCAGAAAAGCACAACCTGTTCGTTATTGAAGACAACGCCCAGGCGATAGGATGCGATTATATCTTTAACGATGGAACCAAAAGAAAAACGGGAAGTATCGGAACAATAGGTTGTACTTCATTTTATCCGTCTAAAAACTTAGGATGTTACGGAGATGGGGGTGCAATATTTACAAATGATGATACGTTAGCTATAAAATTAAAAATGATCGCTAACCATGGCCAGGTTAAAAGATACTATCATGACCTGGTAGGTTGTAACAGCCGGCTTGATACCATACAGGCTGCGGTACTTAACATAAAACTAAAACACCTGGAAGAATATAACACGGCCAGAAGAGCTGCTGCTGATTATTACGACAAGGCATTTGCTGCTAATGCTGGTATAAGCATTCCCTTCAGAGCCCCCTATTGCAGCCATGTTTTTCATCAGTATACCCTGCTGATAGAAAAAGCAGACAGGAACGAATTAAATCAATTTCTTTCAGATAACAACATTCCTTCCATGATTTATTACCCCGTACCTGCTCATAAACAAAAAATGTTTGATGCGGCGGATACGCAAACTTTCAGATTGCCTGCTACTGATACGTTATGAGAAAGAGTGATTTCATTGGCGGTGCACAGCGAGCGTAAAGAAGATCATCTTGATTATATAATTAGCAAAGTATCAGATTTTTTAAAATAAACCCTCACAACAAATGAAAATTACTGTAGTAGGCACAGGATATGTTGGCCTGGTTAGCGGAACCTGTTTCGCGGAAACAGGTAACGAAGTTATCTGCGTTGATATAGACAAGTCTAAGATAGATAAACTCATTAATGGCCAGATTACCATTTATGAGCCCGGCCTGGAAAAATTGTTTTTACGTAATCTGAAAGAAGACCGCCTTCATTTTACTACCGATCTGGCAGCCGGCATTAAAGATGCTGCCATTATTTTCCTTGCCTTACCAACACCTCCGGGTGAAGACGGATCTGCAGACTTAAAATATGTTTTAGGTTGTGCCAGCGACATCGGTAAATTACTGACTGATTATAAAGTGATCGTTGATAAAAGTACCGTTCCCGTAGGAACTGCAAAAAAAGTATCAGACGCTATTGCTCAAAATTATAAAGGAGAGTTTGATGTAGTTTCAAACCCTGAATTTTTAAGGGAAGGAGTAGCGGTGGATGATTTTATGAAGCCTGACAGGGTAGTTATCGGTACCAGTTCTGAAAGGGCAAAAAAAGTAATGGGCGATTTGTATGCCCCTTATGTACGCCAGGGCAACCCCGTTATTTTTATGGAAGAAAAATCGGCCGAGCTTACCAAGTATGCGGCTAACTCATTTCTTGCAGCAAAAATTTCATTTATGAATGAAATTGCCCAGTTATGCGAACTGGTAGGTGCAGATGTAGATATGGTTCGCCGGGGTATCGGCAGCGATGAAAGAATCGGCAGGCGTTTCTTATTTCCAGGTATAGGTTATGGCGGAAGCTGTTTCCCTAAGGACGTTCAGGCGCTGGTTCGCTCATCTACAGAAGTGAATTATGATTTCAAGATTCTGAACGCTGTGATGGATGTAAACGAACGGCAGAAACTGCATCTCATCCCAAAGATTAAAAAATTCTTTAAAGACGACCTGAAAGGAAAGCATTTTGCTTTATGGGGACTTGCCTTTAAACCTAATACAGACGACATTCGCGAGGCGCCGGCATTATACATGATTGATGCGCTTACAGAAGCTGGTGCTACCATTACTGCTTTTGATCCGGAAGCAATGACCAACGTTAAAAACCTGATCGGAGATAAAATTACTTATGCTGAGAGCCAGTATGAAGCTCTGAAAGGCGCTGATGCCCTGGTAATAGCAACAGAATGGAATGAATTTCGTACTCCTGATTTTTTAAAGATCGTATCAATACTAAAAAGCAAGGTTATTTTCGACGGCCGCAATTTATTTGAAACTGCAGCCATTAAGGAGTTAGGATTTTATTACGAAAGCGTTGGCAGGCCTGCTTCAACAGATATTTAGCTATCAGCTATCAACGTTCAGCAGATCAAAACTGACAAGCTTTCTTCCTGATGGCTGATAGCTGACGGCTGATAGCAAAAACGTTCATTTATTGTAATTCAACACTATTATGCAAAGAAAAAAAGTACTTATAACAGGAGCGGCCGGTTTTTTAGGTTCGCATCTGTGTGACCGTTTTATTAAAGAAGGTTTTTTTGTTATCGGGATGGATAATCTTATAACAGGAGATCTTAAGAATATAGAACACCTCTTTCACCTTGAACAATTTGAATTCTATCATCACGATGTTTCCAAATTTATTCATATCCCCGGTGAACTGGATTATGTGTTGCATTTTGCTTCACCTGCGAGTCCGATTGATTATTTAAAGATTCCTATTCAAACCCTTAAAGTAGGTTCATTAGGTACACATAATTGTCTCGGACTGGCTAAGAACAAAAAAGCCAGGATGCTAATTGCTTCCACCTCTGAGATTTACGGAGATCCGTTAGTACATCCTCAGACTGAAGAATACTGGGGTAATGTAAATCCCGTAGGCCCAAGAGGGGTGTATGATGAAGCCAAACGTTTCCAGGAAGCCATTACCATGGCCTATCATAACTTTCACGGCTTAGAAACCAGGATCGTTCGCATCTTTAATACCTACGGTCCGCGTATGCGGCTTAATGATGGAAGGGCGCTGCCGGCATTCATCGGTCAGGCGCTACGTGGCGAAGACCTTACCGTGTTTGGCGATGGTAGTCAGACAAGAAGTTTCTGTTATGTGGATGACCTGGTAGAAGGTATTTACCGTTTGCTGATGAGCGATTATTTTGAACCGGTTAATATCGGGAACCCCGATGAAATTTCGTTGAAAGATTTTGCCGAAGAGATCATTAAACTCACCGGTGACGTTCAGAAAATTGTTTACCAGCCTCTACCCACAGATGATCCTAAACAAAGGAAGCCTGACATTACCAAAGCCAGGGAAATTCTTGGATGGGAGCCTAAGGTGAGCAGGAAAGAAGGGCTAAAGATCACTTATGAATATTTTAAATCACTGCCTAAAGATGAGCTTATAAAACAACCAAAGGAATTTGTAAGCATGAAGTAATGATTAATTATTAATGCGAATCAAGGGTTAAAAAATAAGATACAAAAAAGC
>CAXTDO010000341.1:0-6782 GCA_964242315.1 uncultured Flavihumibacter sp. | reverse complement strand
TATAGGAATTTTAGGATTTATTCAAAACCATGTATAGCTATAGCCGGACGAGTCATTTTGACGCGTTATAGAATAGTAACTGTATCAGAAACGTACACCTTGGATAAAGTCCCATGTAATCATATGGTTGATTTCCAACATGGTACTTAGCAGGCATATTATTAGTACAACTTTAGCTTAAAGCCGCTTGCATATATTTCCATGACCTTTATTAAAGGCGGATGCAAACCCGGTTTGAAGAGCCATATCTCATTGTACTTATAGAATCAATAAAAAGCAAAATCTACATTTAAATGGTATTATCTAACAAACTGATTTATTCAATCATTCCTAGGTACCGCTTTCATCAGCAATAAACTATTTACTATGCTTAGTCATTACTTCAAGATCGCTTTCAGATATCTTTCTAAAGACAAAGTCTTTTCATTCATTAATATTTTCGGACTTGCTTCAGGCTTAGCCGCAACCTTATTGATTTCAATGTTTATTATTGACGAATTTGGATATGATAAATTTAATGATAAAGCAGATCGTATTTTCCGCGTTGTAAGTGATATTCATATAAATGGTAATAGTATAAATGGAAACTTTGCGCCGCCTCCACTAGGGCCGGCATTGGTACATGACTTCCCTAAAATAGAAAATGCTGTGAGGATTAGGAAAATTGGCAAAATGCTGGTAAGAAAGGGTAATGAAAACATCCTGGAAACTAAAACTGTTTATGCAGATTCATCTTTTTTAGATGTTTTTACCTTACCCATGATTAAAGGAGATCCGCACACGGCACTTGTAGAGCCATACTCTGTAGTAATTTCTGAAAGTGCTGCAAAAAAATATTTCAACTCTATAGATGTACTTGGAAAAAGTTTATTCACAGATAATTCTACGGCATACACAGTAACAGGTGTAATAAAAGACATTCCACTACAATCGCATTTTCATTTTGATTTTATTAAGTCCATGTCCGAGAAGAAAAATCTAAACGGTCCCGGCTCATGGCTAAATCCTCATTCAGCTACTTATTTGCTCACTAAACCTGGCGTCAAAATAACAGATATTAATATGATGCTGGCTACAACAGTTTCAAAATACGTAGGGGCGCAGTTGCAAAAGGATATGCATAGTAGTATTGCTGACCTTGCGCGAAATGGAGATTATTTCCGGTATTATGCAATACCTCTAACGCAAATTCACCTTCATTCAAATGTCACCGGTGAATTTGAAGGTAACTCGGAACTTCAAACCGTTTATATCTTTGTAATCGTAGCATCGCTGATCTTATTAATCGCCGGTATAAACTTCATCGACTTGTCAACAGCTCGTAGTGCTCACCGAAGTAAAGAAGTGGGTGTTCGAAAGGTCCTTGGCGCCAGTCGATTAGACCTAATAAAGTATTTCCTGGTAGAATCAGTTTTAACAAGCTTATTGGCTACTTTATTGGGCGTATTAATAGCACTACTACTTCTACCCTTCTTTGATCAGTTAACCGGCAAAGATTTTACCCGGGGAGTTTTTCTTGAATCTAAAATGATATTCATTTACTGTTTGGTAGCCTTAGTCGTTGGATTGATTGCCGGATGCTATCCTGCTTTCTACCTTTCTAAATCTCATTCAGCCATCGTTTTAAGTAAAAAATTTACACCTGGTTTTAAAGTGGAGTGGTTAAGAAATAGTATGGTTGTTTTCCAGTTTTCTATGGCAATATTTTTAATTATTTGTACACTTGTTATATATAAACAGCTCACCTATATAAAAGATAAGGATTTAGGCTATAACCGCGAACAAGTTCTGACGATCAGCAACCTGTACTATCTTGAATCAGACGTCAGAACGTTCAAAGAAGAAGTTGATAGAATACCAGGTGTTCTTGGAAGTACAATGACCGGGTCTTTACCAAACAAAGTATCTGATTACGGTGGCCGGGGATATTTTAAAAGCGCAACACAAAATGCGAGTGAAACTTTTTTGCTTGCGAGTTGGAACATCGATGCCAATTATATTCCATTACTTGGGATTAAGATGGTTAAGGGTAGAAACTTCTCGGCTTTACTGCCTACGGATTCTTCCTGGGTTTTAATAAATGAAACTGCCGCCAATTTATTAGGTTACTCAAATGATCCACTAAATAAGCCTCTTTATATCAGCGGATCAAATCCTAAAAATCCGGATGGGGGTTTTAAGGTATTGGGTGTAGTCAAAGACTTTAATGCAGGCACGTTGCATGAAAAGATTTCCCCTATTGTGTTTCATCTGGGCGAAGATAAAAGTGCTGTTGCATTGCGTATAGACATGAAGAATCCTGCACAATTAATCACAAAAATCAAAAGTAAATACCAGTCTTTTAACAAGTCAGGTGTTATGCCTTTTGAATATTCATTTATGTATGACGATTTTAATACTTTATACAAGTCAGACATCCGGGTAGGCAAAATGTACTTAATACTGACCACTTTTGCTATTTCAATTGCATGTTTGGGGTTATTTGGATTGATATCGTATGCTGCTGAGAAAAAGATTAAAGAGATTGGTATTCGAAAAATTCTGGGTGCGACTCCATTAAGTATAGTCAGGCTACTATCTAATGATTTTGTGAAATTGTTACTTATTGCAGGTGTCACCGCATTTCCTTTTTCCTATTGGGCTATGAGTAAATGGCTTGAGGACTTTTCATACAGAACTACGATAAGCTGGTTTATATTTGCAGCTGCAGGAATTTTGATTTTATTTGTTGCGCTGGCTACCATTTTCTTACAAGTTAGAAAAGCCGCAAATATGAGCCCTGCTACCACTTTGAGAACTGAATAGGGTTGGATCGTTAATTTACACATATTGCAAGCGAAGTTGCTGAATATAAAAAGCCGAAAAAATTATAAGGTCTAATTCAAATAAAAGGCGGCGAACTGTATATTATTATGCAAGAAGTTAATGGAAATGTTTACCCTATTCTACATCAGTTATTTCAATTTCTTCAACCCTCCGCCCGACAGTATAATCGCAGAGGTGTCGGAGATATTTAAATGCAGGATATGAATTTGCGCATGACCCAGATCCAGTATTGAAACACCCTGTATGTTCGCATCAACATATTTCATATGGAGCGTTTCCCAGCTAACCGGTTGTGCTTCGCCATCAGGGTATGCCTGATCGTTGTTATAATGTAAAGGTTCCTTTTGAACGTTCAACGGCGCTTTTGAATTCACCGGTTGTTCCTCAACAGATTTATTTTCGAGCTCGGGCGACATTCTGAAGACAACCCTGGAAGAGTCCTGTTGCTTAATGCGTAAGGTGTCTAAATCATGGAGATACATTTCGACTACAACATTCGATTTCCCGGACAGGCAAACAGAAATGCTTTTTTGCTTCAATTTATATAAAGTGAAATTTGTATTAAACCCTTCGACAGACCACAGATGGGGAGAAAAGATACGAACCATTGTGCTTCGGCGTAAATATTCCTTTTCGTAAGCGTCTTTGGCAACCAATGGAAATTTTACAAAAAGCGTGTCATTGTATACATGTGCCTTAACAAGGCTGCTTTCTGTCTCACGCCAGTTTTTAGATATCTGTATGGAAGCTTTTTCATTTTGCTCAAAAGCTATATTAGTAAGATTACCCCCTTCTATTTTTAAATGGCTGAAAGGTTGCCCTAGCAGCTTTTCGTAGTTCCAGTAGAGGTTGCTTTTATCTAACTGGTCATATTGTTTTTTTAAAAGGATATTAGACATCACCATAGCTACCAGTAAAAGCAAAAAGGTAGTCAGCAGGATTACAGTACTTAGTTTCATAATTTAAGAATTAAAATGATCTTTTTTAAATTGCTCGTAAAGCTGTTTTACTTCTTTAAAATCCATCTTCAGCAAGTAGAGATTGCGAAAAAGAAAGGGTAGTTCATTTTGTACAAACTGTTCCCGTCTAAAGCTGATGATGCGTTCGAGGGCATCTTCTTCGGTAAAATAACCGATGCCTCTTTTATTCGTGATAATGTTGCGTTGCTGTAAAAAATCATAGGCCCGCTGTACCGTATTAGGGTTTACCTCGATTGTAATGGCAAGCTCCCTGATGCTGATGATCTTTTCACCCAGCGCCCATTTGCCCAGTAATATCTGGTCGCATACATATTCCGCTATCTGAAGGTAAATGGACTGTTTATCCCTGAATTCCATATTGACAATTTAAAATTCTTTTTCCCCTAACCGGACGAAAGTTGTCACCCAAAGTATGCCCGGTACGATGAAAAACAAACAAATATCTACGGCTTTCGAAGCGTAATCCGGCAATAACACTTTGCCTATATCGTTGCTTACCGGTATAAACACACAGTAGTACGGCAGCGCCTTATCAATCTTATCAAAAACAGCTACCGCTATCATTTGATTTAATACATGCCCGCCTATATAAAGCCCGCATGCGATCAGGGCCACTTTAATAAAACTTCCCTTATTAAAGTATAAAGAACCAATCAGCATGGTGCCGGTAAGGTTTAAAAACATGATGTATACCTTTGACGCAACAAACCCGTCGTAGCGGAATAATTTAATGGAATCATAAATCTCCCGGTAGTGTGGACTTTGTGGATCAAGCGAATTACGGATCTCCCACACAAAGAAGGTATCAATAGCGCGG
Organism: uncultured Flavihumibacter sp.; assembly: GCA_964242315.1. Classification (GTDB taxonomy): domain Bacteria; phylum Bacteroidota; class Bacteroidia; order Chitinophagales; family Chitinophagaceae; genus JADCRZ01. Next base: position 2,159 of record CAXTDO010000341.1, on the reverse strand, counting down.
TAAAAAGCGAAAAATATTAAGGTGTATAAGATGCCTGTGATCAAAACGCCGCAAAGCCATTTCTCTAAAATGGATGCGGGCAGGGTTAAATAAGAAGTGCCTGCTGCATTTGAAGAAAAATAATTAAATACAAATGAAGCTAAAAAACAGCCTCCGCCAACAAATCCGAAAATGAATGTGAGGTTTTGTATATCTTCTAAAGGCATATTTATAAATCTGCAGATGGCATACAGAATCAGGTCTGTCAGCAGAACAAGTCCTATGAGTCCTGACAATTGTACCGGACGTTCCAGGAGTGTTTTTTTCAAAAGCCATCCAAAACGTTTAATGCTGAAGGTATTGTTCATTTAAAATATTTTTAATGTTGGTTACGATATTAGGCTGATGAAGTAAACTTGCCGTTTACCTGAGGCTTGCAGGCAAAAATCAAGCTTTCAAAAATATTGATTTTGTCAAAGCCGCATTTTCGGTTACCGCGTTGAATAAGTGTTCAAGGTCAATCATCGTATCCTCACCTGTGGTGTTTGGATACACGATTGAAATGCCTTTAAACGATTCTTCCGAATACATGATGTTTGCATTATGCGGTAACTCATTCACCGTTTTGAAACAAAGCTTTTCTGAAATTTCAGCGACTGAGGAGCTTAACAGCAATTCGCCATTGTCGATGATAATGACCCGGTCTATTAAATTTTCCAGATCCCGGATTTGGTGTGTCGATATGAAAATAATTCTGTCTTCATTCATCACGGATGCAATCAGTTTCCTGAACTGTGATTTAGACGGAATATCGAGCCCGTTGGTGGGTTCATCCAGCAACAGCACTTTTGTATTGCACGCCAGGGCAAATGCTATGACGAATTTTTTCTGCTGACCGAAGGAGAATGTATTGAGCTTGCCTTCTCCGGTTATTTCAAGATCACGCAGGTACCGGTTGAACTTGTCATTGTCGAAATCCGGATAAAAAGGAATGAATAATTCTTTATACCGTTTAACGGTTATAGATGGTACATACACCTCTTCAGGTATCAGGTAAATGGTTTTCAGGAAGGACGGCAACCGTTTTTTAGGGGTGAATTCATTGACGCTAATGCTTCCCTGCAAGGGAAATAACAGGCCGCTAAGATTTTTTAATAACGTGGATTTCCCTGCGCCATTCTTACCCAATAGGCCGTAGATACTTCCGGCAGGCATGTCAAGCGTAAGATTTTTATAAAGCAGTTTTTTGGGCTGATAACCAAACGACAAGTTCCGTATTTGTATCATTAGTGTATTAGTTAAGTAGTACACTGTAAAACTAAACACTTTTTTATAAATTCCTAATAGTCTGGAAAATATTTTTCAAGAAGACGATGGCAGCATATAGAATTAAAAATTTAGCAAAAGACGTGCGTTTAAGTTTATTGAGATAGTCATATTTAATGGAATACTAACCAGATGAGCCACTACTTCAAACGAAATTTCAGGAATTGAGTCCATTAATAGTCACACGCATATAAAGGGCAGAAGCTTGTCTATTGTAGAACGAGAGGGTTTAGCATAAAAAAGAATGCTTACTTTATTATCCATCTGAAAAAAATAAAAATGAAGAATTAATTGAAGTTGCCAATGCTAAGATAAAGTAACCTTTAGCTAAATTCGGGTGCACTAAAATTAGTAATTTACTGCACCCGAATTCTCCCCCTAAGTTATGAGAATATTTGAATGATTTGGTAGGTGTTTAAAACAAAAAACCCCTTAATATCAACGTATTAAGAGGTTTTGATTCAATTTGAAATGCCGTGGTGTGGAGCTGGGGAGAGTCGAACTCCCGTCCAAACATATCCGCCAAAAGCTTTCTACATGCTTATTCCTGCATTGTTTGTCGGGAACCCGGCCGGAGCAAGACAAACCAACCGTTTCCGTATACGCTTTGTTTTCACCTGATCAGCACGTCGACCAGTCAGGCTATCCCGTTTTCTTTTTGATTCATCGGAGGAGCTTGGCAACAGGCCGGCCCGCTTCCTCGGATATAATGTATGCTAATTCAATGAATTAGGCAGCCATGGCGTATGTATTTTCGCCTTTTGAGTTTTTAGCGTTCCAGATTAAAGTGCAGATCACTCAGCGCACTGCATGCTTACACCTTCAAAGATCTATGCTGTCAAAACCAATACAGC
>CAXTDO010000340.1:0-6782 GCA_964242315.1 uncultured Flavihumibacter sp. | reverse complement strand
TTCCTGTACTGGTAGACAGCGATCCCTTAACATGGAATATGAATGCCGGTCAGATTGAAGCACGCATTACCTCAAAAACGAAAGCAATACTGGTGGTACATATATATGGATTGCCGGCAGACATGCAACCCATTATTGAACTTGCTGATAAATACAAGCTTTATATAATTGAAGATGCCGCTGAAATGATCGGGCAATCGTATAACGGAAAAAAATGCGGAAGCTTTGGACATATAAGCGCCTTCAGCTTTTATTCTAACAAGCATGTTACTACCGGCGAGGGAGGAATGCTGCTGTGCGATGATAAAGTGTTGGCAGATCGGTGCATGAAGCTAAGAAACCTTTCTTTCGAACCGGGTGAACGCCGCTTCATGCATTATGAAATCGGCTGGAATTATCGCATAACAAATCTGCAGGCTGCTTTAGGAGTAGCTCAACTCGAAAAATTAGATGAATGCCTGCTACAAAAAAAGGCGACAGGAAATTACTATAACAAGCATCTCTCTTTCCTGACCGATCATAACTACCAGATCCCTGTTCCGTTCACACATTACGCGGAAAATATTTACTGGGTATTCGGTATTATAGCTCCTTCCGAAAAAGTATTGCGGCAGTTGAGTGCATATCTTACAGCTAACGGGGTTGGAACCCGCCCCTTTTTTTGGTGTATGCATGAGCAGCCTGTTTTTCAAAAAATGGGCTTGTTTAAAAGCGAACATTATCCGGTAGCTGAATGGCTTGCGCGAAATGGATTTTACATCCCTGGCGGAGCCGGCATTACCGAAAAAGAAATGGAGTATGTAACAACAACAATTGCAGACTATATTTCAGGTAATGGATAAATTGAGAGTGGCAGTTTTGATGGAAGATTGCCTGCCTACAGAAGGCGGCGGTTACTCTTATTATCAAACAATGCTTTTGGCAATTGACAGGCATCACTTTCATCCTGACATAGAAATAGTAAATGTTGATTTTTACGGTAGCGCTGCAAAACAACTGCAATGGAATAAAAGGCTGATCCTGGTAAAAAGATCAATACCAGGCGCCGGCGCCTATCACTTTTTGAAATTGTTGTACAAGATTATTCACCGGTTGTTGAAGTCCCGTTCCAAAGTTTACCTGGAGCTTATCTCTCAACTGATGGATGCAATCAACAATGGCGCTACCAGGAAGTTGTTGATTAAAGAAAACATTCATTTTGTTTATTACCTTAAACCCAGGGAAAGGCTTATTGATTACCCTATGATAATTACTCACTGGGATGTAGGCCATAAATCAATGTATCCGTTTCCCGAAGTAGCCGGAAATGGCAATTTTGAAAAGCGGGATGCTTATTACAAAACCATCCTTAACAAAGCGTTTTTAATTTTGTGTGAGTCAGAAACAGGTGCAAAAGAATTGCAGCATTATTATCCTGTTAATGCTGCTAAAGTTAAAGTAATGCCCCTGTTTAGTGGTGATGTTGTTTCGGTAGACGTATCAGAAAAAGAACAGCTACAGGTACTGGCAGGGTATAATTTATCAAAGGGCAGTTTTTATTTATATCCTGCACAATTCTGGGCACATAAAAATCATTCAACACTCATATACGCTTTTAAGTTGCTGGTAAAACAACCTGGTAACGAATCATTGAAGCTTGTTTTATGTGGTGGCGATCAGGGAAACCTTTCTTATATTAAAACGCTTATCAATGAATCAGGCTTAAGCAACAGTATTTTGATACCGGGATTCATTTCAGTTAGGCATTTGTATGCTTTATATAAGAATGCGATAGCGCTGGTGATGCCAACATTTTTAGGCCCTACAAATATCCCATTGATTGAAGCCGCTGAACTGGAGTGCGCAATACTATGCTCCCGGCTCGAGGGGCATCAGGAGATTCTTGGTAACCATGCTCTATACTTTGATCCTTCCAGCGCTTGTGAGATAAAAGATTGTATGCAGCAGGTGTTATGTAAAACATTCCGTGAGCAGCTTGTTTCCTCTGCTTACCAATTTATAAAAAATTCATCATTCAGGGTACAAAAAAGTATTCCGCTGCTGGATCGCTTTTTACAGGAAGCGAAGCCTGTAAGAGCTACATGGGTACAGATATAAAAATTGTATTCGCATTTGCTAAAATGGTATTTTAAGTATTAACTAATTACAATTAATGTTACCCGTTATACAGGTTGAGGATCTTTCAAAAGCGTACCAGATCGGAGAATTCAGCACCGGTACCATAGCGCACGATATCAGGCGATGGTATATACGCATGCGCGGCAAAGAAGATCCATATTTAAGGATCGGAGAAGAAAACGACCGCACGGTAAAAGGTGAAAGTAATATCGTTTGGAGTTTAAAAGATTTGAATTTTGAAATAGAGCAAGGCGATGCTATCGGAATAATCGGTAGGAACGGCGCCGGTAAAAGCACCCTGTTAAAGATACTAAGCAGGGTTACCGTACCAACCTCCGGTACCGTAAAAGTAAAAGGAAGAATTGCGAGTTTGCTTGAAGTAGGCACCGGTTTTCACCCGGAATTAACCGGAAGAGAAAACGTTTTTCTGAACGGCGCCATATTAGGTATGCGCAAGCAGGAGATAAAACGAAAGTTCGACGAAATAGTAGATTTTTCGGGAGTGGAAAGATATATCGATACTCCTGTTAAAAGATATTCTTCGGGTATGTATGTTCGTTTAGCCTTTGCCGTTGCCGCCCACCTCGAATCTGAGATTCTGATCATAGATGAAGTGCTGGCGGTAGGCGATGCCGAGTTTCAAAAGAAATGTTTAGGCAAAATGGGTGATGTAAGTAAAGGCGAAGGAAGAACAGTATTGTTTGTCAGTCATAATATGGCAGCAATCAGCAACCTCTGTCCCAAGGCCATTTATCTTAAAAATGGTTCATTGATAGACTATTCCAATACCAGGGAAATTATTGAAAGATATATTTCCTCAGGAAAGGAGAACACGGCTGAAATTTATGAAGATGATATTACTTATCTGCAAAAATGTTCTGAAGCGTACTTCAATTCTATCAAACTGGTTTCAAGAAATGAGTCCACCACTTCCGTTGCCATCGGTGATGATGTTCATGTGCATCTTGAATATACGGTAACAATTGAGGGCGCTATAATATCCCCAAGCGTTCATCTGTTGGATAATTTAGGTACGGTAATTTTTGCAACTTTTAATGCAAACTCTACCACTATTAATCCTGATCCGTTATATGGCAAACCGATGAAAAAAGGAAAGTATCTTGCAATTTGTACTATTCCTGCATATTTCCTGAACGATCTCAGGTACACTATAAGTGTTTTTTTGGTACCCGAGAAAATAAATGAGATGGCTATGGTTCCGGAGGTGCTGTCATTTTCAGTAATAGAAACAGGGGATATGCGAAAGGAGTATATTGGCGACTGGATCGGTCTGATCAGGCCGAAATTTGATTGGAAAACAAAATTCTTAGACAACGGAGTTATTTAAAGTAATCGATGAAAGTAGTAATTTTTGCAGGAGGCATGGGCACGAGAATTTCTGAGGAATCTCACCTGAAACCAAAGCCGATGATAGAAATTGGCGGCAGGCCTATTCTATGGCATATTATGAAAATATACTCTTCATTCGGCTATAACGATTTTGTCATCTGCCTGGGATACAAAGGATATGTTATTAAGGAGTACTTCATCAACTACTTCTACCATAACTCCAACGTAACTATCGAACTGCAGAATAATAAAATACAGGTACATAATACGGAAGCGGAATCTTTTCGTGTTACGCTGGTAGATACCGGACTGGATACAAAAACCGGCGGACGCCTGCAACAGGTAAAGCGATTTTTAGATGATGAAGACTTCATGTTAACTTATGGGGATGGTGTAACGGATATCAATATTCAAAATCTTGTAGACTTTCATAAGTCTCATAAAAGGATCGCTACCATGACTGCAATCATACCTGAGGGGCGGTTTGGAACGATGAATATCGGCGAAGACAATGTGGTAAAAGATTTTAAGGAAAAACCTGTCAACGACAACCATTGGATCAATGGTGGTTTTTTCGTACTGTCACCAAAAGTATTTGACTACCTGCAGGGCGATATGAGTAATGTAATGTGGGAGCAGGAACCCATGCAACAACTTACCGAAAACGGCCAGCTTGTCACCTATAAACACCCAGGTTTTTGGAAATGCATGGATGCCCTGCGCGACAAAACAGAGCTGGAAGAACTCTGGAGCCGTGGCGACGCAAAATGGAAAGTATGGTAAATACCGGCTTGTTTAACAATACATATCAGGGTACAAAAGTGTTGCTTACCGGACATACCGGTTTTAAAGGATCATGGCTCACATACTGGCTGCACGAATTGGGCGCAACAGTCACCGGACTATCGCTTGACATACCTACACATCCCAACCATTTTGAGCTGCTTCAACCAGACATATCCTCGTTAACAGGTGATATCAGGAATTTTGAAAACGTACAGAAAGCTTTTAATGAGTCTCAACCCGAAATTGTATTTCATTTAGCAGCGCAGGCTTTGGTAAGAAATTCTTATCATCACCCATTACAAACTTTAGATACCAATATAATCGGTACCGCAAATGTGTTGGAGGCCGCCCGCCGGTGTAACACGGTAAAAGCCATCGTGAACATAACAAGCGATAAATGTTATGAGAACCTTGAGACGGATATTGCTTACAAGGAAACAGACCGGATGGGCGGGTACGACCCCTACAGCGCTTCTAAAGGATGTGCCGAATTGATAGCAAACAGTTACCGCAATTCCTTTTTTAATACAAACGATTATAAATCTACCCATCACATATTGCTGGCAAGCGCCCGGGCCGGCAATGTAATTGGTGGCGGTGATTGGGCCGAAGACCGGCTGATACCCGATATTATAAGAGCCAGCGTAAAAGGCCAGCCCGTTATGATTCGCAATCCGCGATCTACCAGACCCTGGCAGCATGTGTTGGAACCTTTATCGGGATATTTATTATTAGGTTCCCGGCTACTGGAAGAAGATAAAGAGATGTCTGATGGCTGGAACTTTGGTCCCAAGCACAACGAAACCCTGACGGTAGAAGAGGTGTTGAACAAAATGAAATCTGTATGGAGTAACTTATCATACAATATTAATGCTGATCCTCACCAGTTGCATGAAGCAACATTATTAAAATTAGATTGCAGCAAAGCCAATAGCCGGTTAAACTGGTCACCCGTTTGGAATATGGATACTGCTATAGAAAAAACTGCTGATTGGTATAAAGCCTTTTACAAAGATGGCGGGTTGCAAACGAAAGATAATCTTGATTCATATATCAACGATGCAATATCTCAGCAAATGGGATGGGCTATGGGATCTTCAAAAAATACAGAGGCTACAGCTAATATCGATTAGTATTTAAGTGCTAGTCCCGTTTAGGGCAATGTCATTTAGTTAGGGGAATTCAATCGAAAGTACTGTGTGCAAAGGGAGGCCGGTAGCCCATCCCCTCCGTTGGAGGGGACGTTATTTCCTTTGGAAATAACTGGGGTGGGTATACGGGGCAGCGTGCTAACGGGTGTAATAAATTTGTGCTTGTGTGTGAGCGTTTCGGGTGGTAGTTAATAACTACTCACAGTCAAACCCACCCCTGTTTGGCCTGCGGCTCAAACTCCCCTCCGAGGAGGGGATGGGCTACCAGTCTCACTTTGCACTCAGTGCTTTCAATTGAAGCTTACTAAATGACATTTCCCCTGAACGGGACTAGTGTCAACGATCAAATGGACATTGATGCACCAATAATTACCAGATGACAAGCGATGTTGTATTACTTACCGGCATTACCGGTTTTTTAGGTTCTCATATTGCAGAACAGTTATCAAAGAACTATACAGTTATCGGCCTTGTAAGAAGTTCATCTGATTTGTGGAGGTATGAGGAGATCAAAAATGAAAACATCCACTTAATTAATACCGCGGATAAAGATTACACAATACAACTGGAATCTTTCGCTCCCCGGTTTCTTATACATTGCGCCTGGAGCGGTGTTGCCGCCGATGGAAGAGACAACTGGCCGGCACAGATAGCAAACATAGCCTTAACCTTTGATCTTTTGCAACTGGCAAAAGACCTGGGCATAAAGCAATTTATAGGACTGGGATCGCAGGCCGAGTATGGTTCTTTTAACGGAAGTATAGATGAAACATATCCCTGTAAACCATATTCTGCTTATGGCGCCGCCAAGCTTGCAACGCTTGATATATTGGAATCTTATTGCAATCAGCATCATATAACCTGGCATTGGCTGCGGCTTTTTCCAATGTATGGAACAAGGGAAGGTATTAGCTGGTTTATACCATCGGTTATTAAAAATGCGCTGGAAAATGCCGGTATGAATCTCACTGGTTGTGAACAACGATATGGCTATTTAAATGTAAAGAAATTGGCAGTGGCTGTTGAGAAGATGATGAAGCTTTCATCCTTTTCCGGTGTGTATAATGTAGCTGCAAAGGGAAGCATCCGTTTAAGAGAGGTGATTGAACTTATTATCAGCAAAACCAATACTACCGGCAGTTTCAACTTTGGCGCCCTTCCCTACCGGAGCAACCAGGTAATGCACATGGAAGGCAATTCAGAAAAATTTACAGAAGTATTTGAGGTTTCTCTGGAGTCTGAGCTTGAAACGGGGATTGACGAACTCATAAAATATTACGATAAAAAACTTAACACCACTGCGCTACGGCATTAATAATACTACCTCAACAAAGATTTAAAATGCAAAATGTAAAAACGAAATATAAGGTTCATAAG
>CAXTDO010000339.1:0-6783 GCA_964242315.1 uncultured Flavihumibacter sp. | reverse complement strand
TTTGTAACAAGCTCATAAACGCCTGTGTTACCAGCACTACGCCAAATAAATTGGTATCAAAAACCTGCCGGAAAACAGCTATATCCGTCTCTGTTGCCGTTTGCGGCATAACACCGCTGATGCCGGCGTTATTGATAAGAACATCCAACACATCAGTTCTTTTGCCTATTTCGGTACGTGCGGCTTTTACAGATTCGGAATCGCTTACATCTATCTGTATGGCTTCCACTTCGTTCAAACCTTCGGCCTTCAGCTTTTCTACTGCTTCCTGACCATTCTCTACATTGCGACTGCCCAGATAAATATAATATCCCTTCTGCAGCAGTTGTCGGGCAGTTTCAAAACCAATACTCTTATTCGCTCCTGTAATGAATACTTTTTTCATCTCTTTTTTATTTATGTTTAATTTATTTGTTATAAACCACTGCAAAGTCTTCAGCAAAAATTACTCATTGTAAATCTGGCTTTCCATTAGCAGCGCCTAAAATTTGAGATACAAAGGTCTTTGGATGAAGTTTAATAGATGTAACTGAATTGAGGAATTGTATAACAAAAAAGAGAAAGTCAACTAATGCAATGTCAAGCATACAATCACGGTTATTTGGCTATCAGCAGACAGGTATCAGGAGATAAAAAACAAATAGGCTTTCCTCCTGATAGCTGACTGCTGATAGCTGATAGCAATTCATACGACATTTCATGCTTGACACGACATTAATTTGAAGCGTGCAGCTTACACATAAAAATACTTTGTAACTAAACCTCTTTTCTTTGAACATTTTTATTTAAAAAAGGTTGACTACCTGGCAATGCCGCTATCATTACAATTACAGGAACGCTGTTTATGAGAACACCCGTTTTAAAGGAAAGTGCTGTCTTCCGATATATTACTTTTTTTTATCTGTATATCATGCAGGGAATTCCTGCAGGGTTTGCACTTACTGCAATAGCTAATTATTTGCTGGGAAGGCAGGTTGCTTCCGAAAAAGTAGGAGGATTTATTGCCCTTGTTGGCTTGCCCTGGACATTTCAATTTATATGGGGACCGCTGATAGACAGGTTTCAATATTCTCCGATGGGGCACCGGAAGCACTGGATAGTAGGTTCCCAAATAGCTGCGGTGACAGCGTCTTTCGCGCTGTTAATAGTTCAGGATCCGTTTGTAGAACTGCCGGCTCTAAGCGCTTTATTTTTCATTCACAGTATTTTCGCATCCATCCAGATTGCCAGCGTAGATGCCATGGCCATCTCCATAGCTCCACTACATGAAAGAGGAAAACTGAATGGATGCATGAGGGGTGGGTTTTTGCTGGGTACTTCATTCGGTGCTGCCGCATTATCTTATATGATGCATGCATATGGTTTCAGAAGCGCTGCATTGCTGCAAACTATCATCCTTTTCTTATTTACGATCATGTTCTTTTTTACCAGGCTGGAACGTAGTGATGTTTTGGTGCCATGGAGCATATCCGGTCAAAAGAAAATCAGGCAACCTGTTAATAATCCGCATCTTAAATTATTGTTTAAAAGAATTTTTGCTGCCATAACCAATCAAAAAAGCCTGCACTATTTTTTAGTGGTATGCCTTGTATATTTTTGTTCGAGTGTGTTCATACGCTCTTACACTTATCATTTAATACATGTGCTGCAATGGCCCGATAAAACAGTTTCCCTGTTACAAGGCAGTTGGGGAAGCCTGATTACTTTTATAGCCATCATCTTTGCAGGAGTAAGCTCCGATAAAGTAGGCGCTAAAAAAATGCAGATTAAAGTGATGTGGGGTATATCGCTATTTTTAATTCTTTTGAACGGTACATTTTCCTTGTGGCACTACAAATATTATTCAGGCTCGGCTTTGATACTCTGGAATCTGGCAGACCCATTTTTAAGCGTTACAGTATTTCCGATATTAATGGGCCTGTGTTGGGAAAAAGTGGAAGGATCTCAGTTTACGGCTTACCTGGCGCTGATTAATTTATGTGATGTTATCGGGTCCTATGTAACCGGATGGGGTGTAATTGTCATTCCGGCGCCCATACTCGGCTTGTCTTGCGGACTGATTATATTCGGAATGCTGCTTTTTTTAAAATACCGCAATTTCAGAACGCTGCCAGATTGAATCACCCTTCCATATTTTTTCTTGCCGAATGAATAAGTTCCGTAATCTCACTATCGGTAATTTGTTGTTGGTTTAAATATAATTCCAGCCAGTCAAGGTAAAAATTTCTTACCAGTTCATAACAACTTTTATCATTAACACCGGAGGACACCGAATCAGTTCTTTTACGATAACGGTTATTCGCTTTTTCTGAAATAAAAATATTTTCTCTCAGGTATATTTTAGTTAGGAATGCCTGGTCTTCATATAGCTGGTAAATACCTGAAAATACCGGCTCGAAACCTTTTGAACGTACCAAAGCCTCTCTTGTAATGATGATTCCCGTCGGACAGGGAGGCTGTCCTTCACCCAGCGGATATAATCTTTTCATCAGCTCAGGAGGATCGTATAATCTATTACCAGGCACACCAATCAACACCTGCTTATCTTCAGCAGATGGGTCCTTCCAACTGTACCAGAATTGCGAAGCCTCACATATCATAGCTGCTGCCGGATACTGTTTAAACAAGTTAAGTTGGTGTGATAATTTATCTGGCAACCAGTAATCATCTGCATCTAAAAAAGCAATCAACGTGCCTTTACTCATTTCGATACCGCTGTTGCGCGAAATGGTAACACCTTTGTTAACATGCCCAGGATGTTCCGTATAAATTATTTTTCCTTTTCTACTATAGCAAAAATCTTTTGCAACCAAACTATGTTTTTCCTCAGAGCCGTCATCAACAACGATTATTTCCCAATTGGAATAGGTTTGCCTTTCAACACTTTCCAATGCTTCTATCAGCCAGTCACTGCCATTCAAAAACGGCACAATCACAGAAATCAAAGGGTTTTCATCAATCATGTTCATATTGCTCGGCTTATTTAAAAAATCAGCTCTTGAAAGAAATAAATATTTCAGGAGCAGAAAACATCAATCTTAACTCAATTTAATAATCATATAGCAGAAATTAATCTTTGCCGTAAGAAGTTTGATACCGTTATTTGATCAAGGTAAAAACAGACATAAAATCTTCCAGGTAGCGGCGGCTGAAAAACAAGGTGTTGCCATCTTTAAAAACTTCATGGCTCTGAATGTCAGTTTTAACGATCTTTTCCGGTTGATGATATACCTACGGCGCACGTGCAGGAACTGATCGGCAGGCAGCGCCGCATGTAAGTCGGACAGGGCTGCCGCATCACGTAACAACTGCTGTATAGCTTTGACCTGACATTAAATAGAGACAAATTTGAAACTTTACATTAAAAACATGGTGTGCAGCCGTTGCAAATTGTTGGTGAAAGCTGAACTGGAAAAAGCAGGTTTGCACCCTGTAGCAGTGATGTGATTAAGTCTTATTAAATATTAAAAAACAAGATAACAAGGTGCCGTTTCTACATATCTTCGGTTTGTTTAATTTCACTTAAGCTTCCTTACACTCAGTTGATATCTTTAAGGGAAAAAAATTCAACTCACGGTGCTTCTGTCGTTGATGATAATACAGACGACTCACTAAATTTCATTTTCTTCTCATAGCGCCCGGTTTAAACCGGAGCTATTATTCTTTATGAATATATCAATTTTCCATCTCTTACTATATGCCAGCATTGTACATACTCACAGGCGATAACAACCTGTCACAATACCATGTTCATTGCAAAATTGATCACCTGCAAATGCAAAAACAATCTTCTTGCTTCCCAGCTCAATTATTTAGGTGTTATCATATTAGGCCTATTTTTGTAAAAAAAATCGTCCATGATTACTCCTCACACTGCAGGCAGGTATATTGGATTTACTGAAGCAGCTGAAAATATAAATTTTCCCACTCTTTATTTTGAAAACGGAAGAATTACCCAAAAACATGAAACAACGTCAAACGTTGGTTGGCATGCAAATGCTAAAAAAAACCACTATCGCGCTAACATTAACGGAACAAGCGCTGAAAAATGGAATAAACTTATGGCAGGCGAGGAAACCCTAAGGGCACGGATTGAAAATTCCAAATCGGCGGAAGAAGCTCTGTTTTATAAAAATCAAGAGGCAAAACTTGCAAGCGCAATTAATAATTTTTTGGATAACTTTAGGAAGGGAATATATAATCCTACGGACAACGACGAGCAGTCAGTTCTTTTTGAGGCGACTATACCAAATGAAGGTCATTTCACATGTCATTTGTCTAGGAGCAAGCTTCGTCAACCAAATAATAGATATAACAATGAATATGCTAAAGATAAGTTAGAACGTGCAATGGTTGCTTTAAATGATTTGAGGAAACATAATCCTCAAAGTAATCTCAATTTGATCAGTTAGCGCAAAGACTTTAATTTTAATCCGTAAAAAAGTGATTGTCATTACAAGTGTTAATTTTTGGTTCCCCCAAAAGTAAAAAGGGTAACACTTATCTTTCAGGAAGGGCTTAAGAATCGCTTAAATGAAAACAATCTCCATCCCTCGCCGAATACTTTAAGCATCAATTGACCTTTTTGGTCAGCCGCCGCAATATTGGTTATAAATGACCATCATAACAGCAATCGCGATTGGCAATAACCGATATTGCGTGCCTGACAGCACTATACCAAATTAGATTCGGGATCTGCCAATTTTCAACGCACATGCAGATTTATAATGAACTTGCATAACGCTAATATCCCTCATTCTGCCACCCTGCCTGGTTGGTAATATTTTGTATTTCGGTTTGCGGAACAGGGTACACTTTTCTGAAAGGATTCACTAAAGGAAATATGGCAGACATCTGGCCTGTACGAACAATATCAAACCAGCGATCACATTCCAGTGCCAGTTCAAGCCTTCTTTCTTTATAAACGGCAGCTCGGAAACCGGCCTGGTTTGTTAACGTGGCTGTTGTAAATGCCGTGATGCCGGCGTTTGTTCGTACTGCATTAAGGGCTGTAAATGCAATTGTATTTGGATAGCTGATTTCATTGAGTGCTTCGGCGTAAATGAGCATGGCTTCAGCGCAACGAACGATTGGTATGTCCATGCTCGTTTCATTATTCACCTGCGTGCCGTTGTACTTACCGGGCCTTTCTCCACCTGCGCTTGTTGGAGCAACCAATACCGCCCTGTTATCATTTGGCTCAAATAGCGATTGAGGCATGATGATAGCGTTATTGCCTCCTACATTTCTAAAACGATTACTCTGATCGGCTGATTCACCAATACCACCTAAAAGAAACCTTGCAGAAAAAATAACATCCCTGCTGGTCTTCATCGCATTTGGAAATGTGGCGGGTTGTGGTACCAGGCCGACTATCGTTCCTGCATTGATAGCAGTTACCAATGGTTGTATAGTAGACACTACCAGATCATATTTTTTTTGGTACAGATACACTTTTGCCAACAATCCCCTTGCTGCATAGCTGGTGGCCCTGCCGCGCTGGGCATCGGGCCAACTTGTAGGCAAATTATTTAAAGCAACAGTGAGGTCAGTAATGATCTGGCTATAAACAGCCGTTGTATCTGCCCTTGTATTACTTCTTGCATCAGCGCTTGCCTGTGGTTTAGTGATGAGTGGAAGTTTACCCCACAATCTTGTTGCATTGAAATAATTCAGTGCCCGGAGAAATGACGCTTCTCCTATGATTTGGTTCTTTCTTGTAGAATCCATGGTTATCCCGGGTGCTCTGCTCAGGATCACATTGCAGCGATAGATAGCCCTGAAATGGGCGAGCCATGATTCCGTTACCAGCGTATTGTCTGGTCTTTCTGAAAAAGATTCAATCTGGTAACGTACCCCGCCGCTGGCACCCTGATCGTTATCTTCCATGTTATCGCTGCGAATCTCGGTAAGGGAAAGCAGGATATTCCCGTAGAGGCCGTTTGCCTGAAGCGCGTCATAACAACTTGCCAATCCCCCCTGCAAACCTTTTTCATCTACATAAAAATTATTTTCAGTCGGTGAATCAATGGGCCTCAGGTCCAGGAACTTTTTGCAGGAGCCGGACGCGATAGCCACGATTGTAAAAAATAATATATAGTGTTTGTACTTTTTCATTGCCGGATGGTTTATAAGGTCACATTGACGCCTATGGAAATTGTTTTTGAAGTGGGATAAACACCGTAGTCTTCACCATTCGTAGTGGTTGCCGTACGGTTGGATACTTCAGGATTGTACCCTTCATAATTCGTGAAAGTGAAAGGATTTTGTATGCTGATATAAAGCCTTGCCTTATTCAATCCGGCACTTTGCAAAGTATTTCCCTTCAGTGAATAACCGACTGTAATGTTCCTGATTCTCAGGTAACTTCCATCTTCCACATGCCATGAGGAGGTAATCCCGTTCTGTCCTTTGCCAACCCTGTTAGCACGAACATTTTCACCACTACCCGGATAAGATTCAGATTTCCACCGGTTTGCTGCACCTGCATAATTGTTCATGTTTCCTTCGTGATTATAAAAATACCGGCGTGAAAGATTGAGAATTTTGTTTCCGTATACGCCTTGCAGGGAAGCAGAAAGGTCGAAGCCCTTCCATGCAAAATCAGTGGCAAAACCATAGGTAAATTTTGGCTGATAGCTTCCGATGATCACACGGTCTTTGGTGAGATCAATCACTTTATCACCATCTGCATCGAGAAATTTGAAATCACCTGGTTTTGTAGTTGCCAGGTCATAGTTGCTCGCTGCATCCATAAAATGCGGATAGGCATTCACTTCTGCC
>CAXTDO010000338.1:0-6800 GCA_964242315.1 uncultured Flavihumibacter sp. | reverse complement strand
CCTGCGCCGGAATTGTAAGCGCCCGCTTTTCTAAAAATATCATTTAGATTTTGAACTGCATCAGCAACGTTTTGATCTGTGATGCTGTTAGGGTTCTGCATGATGACATGAAAAACTACTGGAAGGGTATAAATGGTGTCATCGAGGTTTCTGGTGGCACTTAGTATGCGAGCGTTCATCTCCGCTTCACTTGCTTTGAATTGCGGGTTTTTACGCCGTTCATTCAACAGGATATCCAAGCCGCAATGCTGCAAAGTAAAACCGGTGGTTGGTTTATCAGTTACGGGAAAAACGTTGTTTTGGGCATCGGACGAAAGAAATCCAACTAATAACAACACTACTACTACAAATCTTCTCATAACATCATAACCATTCAACATTAAACGGGTAAGGATTGAAATTGTTTGATTAATAAAAATAGTGAATTTTTAGCCACAGCCACTGTCTGAACTGTGATTTAACTGATTAAATGATGGACTATGATTGTTCCCATGTCATAGTCCATCATTTAATCAGCTAAATCACGGTTCAGAAACTTTATAATAAAAAAACGCACAAATTTAAAGCATCTATGCGAAAGGCATCTTAAGCATCACCATCATGTTGCTTTTATTTTTGTCAACGCTAAACTTTGCATGGATGGCTTTTACCCTTTTTTCGTTTTCTTTTGAATAGAAAAAATGGTTTAATTGTTTCATGTCGCAGTTTTCAGGATTGAATTGTGTGCTGTACACAATATGTGATTTCTCCAGGGTGATATGTACCTTAATACTACTGGCGCCGCTCTGCACCTGGGCATGGATGCTTTCTTTGAAAAGTAACAAAGCTTCGTGCCGCAATTGCATATCAAGCTTTAATTTTTCAATGCTTTTATCAACCAGCAGTTCTATGCCTGCACTATGGCGGGTGTTTAACAAATCAATATATTCTCTCAGCCTTTCCACATTTTTCTGCATGCCATCGTTTACCGGGTCGATGCTCCACAGCATGTCGTCCATAGCTATGATCATTTGCTCGCTTTTTACGTTTATCTGCCTGATAAATTCTTTTGATTTTTCAGGACTGGTATCGGCCTTCAGTTTGGCCATCTCACTTAAAATATTAATATTGTTGAGTGCTGTGTTTACCTCCCTGTGCAGGTTCCCCGCAATGTTACTTCTCATCATTTGTATAGCGTCCCTGCGCTTGTTTCTTTGCAGGTCTAACCAAAATAATAAGAGCAGCGCCAACAATAACAGCAAACCGTAAAACCACCAGGTTTTCCAGTAAGGCGGGTATATCCTGATGGATAGTTGTAAAGATTTTTCACCGGTCTTTCCTTCCGCGTCAACAGTCTCTACATGAAGGGTGTATTTGCCGGGCGGAAGGTAGGAATATACCAACTGGTAATTCTGATCAACTACCTTCCATGTTTTATCAAGGTTTTCCAGTTTATATTTTAACAGGTATCCGGAATTATACGATAAAACCGACAGATCGATCGTTATGGAGTTGTCTTCGGGCGGCAGCACAATTACCTTTTGACGTAGCAGCGAATCAACCCGTAATGACTTGTCTTTTAACATAAACCCCGTAATCTTCAAATCGGGATACATCGGTGCTGTATTCACCGACGAAGGCAGGAAGCAAATGATGGCACCGTAAACACCGAATAACATTCGTTTATCAGAAAGTACATAAGACGCCCCCGCCAGAAAATAATCATTGATCAATCCGTCATTCCTGTTCATCTGTAAAAAAACCCTGTTGCTCACCGTTACCCTGTAAATGGAGGTGGTGGTAGAAACCCATAAATGACCGCTATCATCTTTTTCAACGGATGCAAAGAACCCGGATAAGGCATTGCCCAAAGGATACGTCTTTTGCCTTAACCGGTTATATACCATCAACCGGGAAGAAGTGCCAATAACCATAAGGCTGTCGTTGTATTCAAGAACCGAAAGGACTGATTGTTCCGAAATTTTCATTTCACCCGATCCATGCAAATAAAAGTGCCTGCAGATGCTGTCGTTTGCAGGATCTATCATGTAAGCACCGTCGCCGTTAGTAGCTACCCAAACATACCCTTTTTTGTCAGTGATAATCCTGTTGATTCTTACGGGTGATATATTTTCAAATGCCGATAATCCTTCTTCAAACGTATCTTTTCCTTTTTCGCGATTCCATTTAAAAACACCCGCTTCCTGCGTACCAAGCCAAAGGTTACCCATTTTGTCTTCTGTGATTCGTTTTACCGTTTTGTTGCTCAGCACAGCCGGGCTAAAATAAAAAGCTTGTTTTTTATTTTGATCATATCTATAAATGCCATGCTGGGTGGCCATCCACATGGTATTGCTGTCGGCAGAAGCATACATATTCCAGATAACGGTAGTGTTTTTATCAGCTATCCCTTTTATGTGAAGCGGCACTTGTTTAAAGTTCTTATCAAAACGGTAAAAGCCATCTTCCCGGGTACCCACCAGCAGGCTTCCATCTTTATCGGGCATAAAACTAACCGGTGCACTAACACCTTCCAGGTTGGTGGTATGACTGATGTATCTGATGTTGGAAAAAAAATCTTTGGAAGGATTGTAGCGGAAGATGCCGTTGTTGGCGGTGGATGCCCATATACTATGTTCCCGGTCTTCCATTAAAGTAGTCATAGTAATGTAATCGATACCATGTTCTTCTTCATAACCATTATACACCTGTTCAAATTGCTTTTCTTTTTCGAGGTACCTGGCAAATATTTTTTGTCCGATGATCCATATCGTGCTATCCTTTTGTTGGAAAAAATTCCGTATTTCATGGAAGCCCAGAATGCGCCTATCAAAGTGATAGTTGCTTAAAATCGTTTGCTGTTTGTGTATATCATAACACGATACCGATGGGGTATCGGCAATGTTGTTAATGATCCAGAGCCTTCCCTGCTTGTCGAAATAAATATTGGTGATATTTCTGTTATCAACTGATTGTACAGTTGCATGTTCGTTTTCGGTGTTGTTCCCGTCAGAAGTTGTTTGGTGCGAGACGCTGTTATAAATCGTAAGGCCCTGCCCTGCAACCGACATCCAGTATTTATGCGTTCCCGGTTCTTGCGTGAAAGCGTTGATTTTCGCCTGTTGAGGAAATCCCTGAAAATTGTTATGAGGGTCAAATGTATGGGTTGATTTGTTATATGTAACCAACTCACTACCTGGCACCAGCAGGAAGATGTTTCCGAATTCATCCGTAATCAATCTTTTGAATGGTGCGTTTGACAGAAAAAAGACCTCGTTCTTAACCTTAATTTTTACCGGTGTAAACCGAAACGTTTTTGTGTTGAAAATGCCCGCTTTTCCGTCTATGGTTAATATCCAAAGATTTTTTTCGCGGTCTATCAGCAATTGCCAGATGAGGTTAGAGGGCAGGGTGGTACTGTCGTTGTCGCTGTGGCGGAACGTTTTAAAACGAACGCCATCAAAACGCTGTAACCCATCGTTGGTGCCTATCCAGATGTATCCGTCTTCATCCTGTACGGTGCTGTTTATCTGGAAAGAAACAAGTCCGGTGGCGGTGGTAAAATGCGTAAAAAAGTAATGCCGGGGTGACGGCGGATGGACAGCGTTTGAGGATTGCATAAATCCGGTCTGGCCATATAACAGTCCGATAACAAACAGGAGTACTCTCAGCAAGAAACAGAATTTTCAGGATTTAAATTAATTTTCAGCATTTCGATGCTAAATTCTGTAAATTAATCTTAATCCTGAAAATCCAGATTAGCAAATTTTATATTGAAGACGGAACTAAACCGTCCTTCAAATAATTCTTCAATATAAAATCGATTTCCGTTAGTCGGAAAGGCTTTGATACAAAATCGTTCATGCCGATTTTTAAACAATAATCCCTGTCTTCTTTCATTGCATCGGCAGTTAACGCTATGATGGGAATGTTACATTGCGGATATGGTAATTCACGGATTCTTTGCGTGGCAATGAAGCCGTCCATCACCGGCATGTTGACATCCATGAATATCAAGGCAGGGTCATAAAGCGCAAGCATTTCAATGGCTTCCTCGCCATTGCCTGCCTGTATTACTTCATGGCCCATCTTTACCAGCACTTTTGAAATGAGCATCATATTCATCGGATTATCTTCAGCTACCAGTATCCTGGAACTACGTGCAAACTTTTCGATCTTCGGTATATTTAAGGTAGTATCGCCGGCACCGGACTGCTGTAAATGAAACGGCAGCAGCTTAATAAGATCGTGCAATTTTACCGGCTTCGACAAAAACCTGTCAATGCCCAGCCTCTCGGCGTCTTGCTGGAAAATGGTTTTGTCCAACGACGAAAGCATCAGAATAAATGGTTCAGCCGGTCCTTTGAGTATTTTTCTTATTTCCGTAACAAGTGTCAGACCATCCATCTCCGGCATCTGGTGGTCCGTTATGATCAGGTCAAAAAGCTCCTCTTTTATAATCGCTTTACTGATTATTTCCAGCGCTTCCGCACCACTATAACATATACGGCATGGTATGTTAATGTAGCTGAATATTCCCTGCATCAGGGCACAGTTGGTGATGTTGTCGTCTATTACCAATACATTCCGTAGCGATGCTATTTGGGTTGTAGAGATAACCGGTTGTTCATCCAGTATTTCCAGTGTAAGTCTCAGGGTAAACAGGCTGCCATTGCCGGGTTTGCTGCTGACCATTAATTTGCCTTCCATCAATTCGGCCAGCCGCCTGGAGATGGTAAGGCCTAACCCTGTTCCACCGTATTTGCGGGTTGTAGAAGAATCAGCCTGTGTAAAGCTTTCGAAGATGGTCTCCAGTTTTTCAGCAGCGATGCCGATGCCTGTGTCTTTGACCGACATATCGATGTCGAGGTATTTTTTTTCATTCTTCTGATAAACGGCACCGGCATTTTTAGCGGTTACAATGATCTCTCCGTCATTTGTAAACTTGATGGCATTCCCGATGAGGTTCACCAGAATTTGCCTGATGCGAACCTCATCGCCATAAAACTGAGAAGGCAGGCCCGGATCAATAACACTGATGATTTCGATGTTCTTCTCCAACGACTTTATTGATAAGCTGTGTACCGTTTCCTCTATCAGGTTATGTAGTTTAAAGAGGGTATTATCTATGGCCAGCATGCCGGCTTCCATTTTCGAGAAATCAAGTATATCGTTTATTATTGTGAGCAGGTTATAAGATGACTTGCTTACGTTTTGAAGGTATTCGCGTTGGGTATGTTGCAGCTCGGTAGTCAATACCAGGTCGGTGAATCCTATGATGCCATTCATGGGCGTTCGTAACTCATGGCTCATATTGGCCATGAATGCGCTCTTGGCAATACTGGCCGCCTCTGCCTTATCTTTTGCCGTGATCAATTGTTTTTCCATCTGGGTGCGGGCTATTGCTGACCCCAGTGTAACCGCAAAAGATTTAAGGATAGAAATTTCAGTAGGCGTCCATGTTCTTTCAAGATGGGTATCGGTAAAGACAACAAATCCCCAGAACTGATCCATTGCAAAAATGGGCAAACTCAATGCCGACAGAACATTAAGTTTTTCTAACATCGTTTTTAAACCGGCGTCGTCAATATTTTTTGTAAGGTTGTAATAAATTTCATTTTTGCAAAGTTTATTGATCGCTTCGGGTACAAAGGCCAGGTTCTGATAGCCGGGCATCCTGTACTCAATGGTATTCAACAAGCTCGTCCAACGGGCCAGTTGATCGGCGGAGAAATAGCCATCTGCATTTTTCTCCTCGTTATTTCTATACACACTCACTCCATCCATTGCCATTTTCGATCCCAGTATTTTTACCGATTGACCAATGGCAGATTCGAGGTCATGGTTGCTGATCAGTTCATGCGATGAGGACGCCAATGCCTCCAGCATCTGATCTTTTCGTTTGATACTTTCGGTAGTTTCAAGCAGTTCCATTTCACTGGTCTTTAAGTCATCACGCATGGAAAGGAGCGCTTTACCTAAAGTGTCCTGGTCACTAAGCGGCTTAAAGGGTATATTAAAGTTCCTGTTACCTACTTCACGTGCAAATGAGGCGGTAGCCTGAAGTTTATTGGAGAGATTATTAACCGAAAGAATCATCTGTCCTATTTCATCATTACCCGCTTTGTGATCAACTTTGGAGATAATGCCTCTTCCCAGATCATTGACAATCTGCCTGATAGTATGTATAGGTCCAAGAATTACCCTGGTCATATAAAGCGAAAAGAAAATAGCGGCGCAAATAATCGCGAGTGCCAGAACTGAAATAAGCGTTCTTAAAAACAGGGAAGATCTTTCCAGTTCATCATTCTTCTCTATACGCATGCTCTTCAGCCTGGAGACAATTGTTACCAGGCTATTGTTTAATGCAGACGTGCGTGGAAGCACTTCGTCCTCTATGATCCGTTCCGCTTCCATTTTTATCACGGTGTCATCATAGTCATCGAATTTTTGTAATGAGGCCATGATCTTGTCTTCTTCCGCAAAAAGCCTGGCAAATTCACTATAACTCTTTTTTAAACGATTTGTGAGGATGCTGTCATTAAGCACTGCGGTAAGAACATTCAATTTCTTTTGAACGTTGGGGAAATCAATCTTAAGAAGTGTAACCAGGGCCACTTTATCTTCCAGGTTAGATCGCAAAAAAACCCAGTTAGTTGTATACATTTTAGACTTAAAAACGATGTCGCCCATATCTTCCAAAGCCTGCAATGACGGATCTATCACGGTATTTATATTTTCTGAAAGCGCCTTATTTTTATTCAACGTAAAAATAGACACTATCGCATTTACAACGTATAAAAAAACCAGCAGAGAAAAGC
>CAXTDO010000337.1:0-6810 GCA_964242315.1 uncultured Flavihumibacter sp. | reverse complement strand
CTGACAGTCTTTCCAGTATTCAATAATATTGTTTATCATTCTCAGTAAATGCTTATAACTACGGGGTTTCGCAAAAAAACCCTGTACAGATTTTGAGTAAGCAGTAATAACCATGTTTTGTTCGGCTGTAGTAGTGAAAAATACGTAAGGAATACATTTCAACCTTAGCTGCTCATTATTATGGATTTTTTCTCTCAATTCAAAACCGTTCAACTTCGGCATGTTTATATCAGACATTATAAGAAAAGGTTGAGAATTTGAGTTTTGTAAATAATTATAGCCGTCTTCTCCATTAATAAAATATAAAACTTCATTAGAAACCCCAAGTTCATGGAAAACGTCCATTAACAACCGTTGATCATCCAGATCATCTTCTATAATTATAATGGGACCCTTCTTATTCATAAATTTGAAATTAAGGAATAATTCTAAACAACAATATGCAATCAAAAATTGAGTTAGGCGGCATTCAATAACATAAAACAATTGGTAGTAAATACTTGGAAGGTTTACATCGGTATCTATTATATTTCGTGTGCCTGAAAATCAGTTGGGGAACCTTGATGAATAGCCGAAAATTACCGTTATGACAAACGACTTCATCTCAAAATTTTTAAAAAAATAATAGTAATTCGGTTAAAGAAAGATATTCGAAAGCATTACATTATCTCTGGTTGTCTGCTTTTTTGCCAATAAGTCATTATTTCAGAAAGCGATTCCTTTAAAACTTTCATCGTATTTCCTTTTATAAAAAACCCATGTGCTGCCAGGTTAAATGCCTTTTTTATTTGCTCGTTTGAAGCATAAGTAGACCAAAAAATAAAGGGGACACTTTTATGGTTAAGAGACTTGTCTTCGAGTCATTTCGCCTTAAGTTCGAATCCATCCATCCTACGAACATTTACATCGCAAAGTATGAGGAAAGGACTTACTGTAGTTGCTTTGAGATAGTTCATTGCCTCTTCTCCGGTCGTAAAAAATATCAATGGATTAGTGTACTTTAACTCTTCCCAACTTTCACGCACAAAATGGTGATCATCGGTATCGTCATCAACAACAAGAACAGGATTCGTATTCATCTGGGTGGTTATTAAAATTACATGTTAGTTAATGAAACAATCTCCACAAATAATGATTGCGAATAAACCTTCCGTAATTCATTTTATTTTACTGCTGTTCCGTCCAATGATGCTTAACTGTTATATTCACTTCATTAATATTTACTTTCGGCAACTTTGTTCCCGTCCTGTTTAAGCCTGAGATCCTGGTTTTCGTGTAAAATATTGGTAATCTTATGAATTGATATGAAATTCCTGTGCCACCATGGGTAACATTTAATATTCGGATGCTTAAGGCTCTATGAAAACTCTTAATCTTGATCCTGGGTACATGCGTTGGCTATACGGATTTAACCCGATATATCAGAGGATGTAAAGAGCAGAAACCAGATTTATCATCATGAATCCAAAACCTGATTTTGATCATAACAAGGCAATGTTAGAATTAGCAAAAACACCTCGTTAATGTACGCGAGAGTCATACATGGCAAAATTGCAGAATGCCACTTCAAGGCCACCATCAAAAAAAATGGCAACCCGTGAAGCAGATTATAAAATGGATAATATAATCCAGAATGAATAGATTTCCAGAAGATGATTACAGCTAATGTTAAGTTACGTATTGAAGGTAGTACCTAACGTTATAAGTTTTTTTTTTTACACAGGTGGCGCAAAGTCCCTCCGTGATCTCTGAGGTTGGAAAAATCGACCTGGGTTTACACTTAATATAAAACTAGCAGCGATAGAAAGCTACTGGCCAATAAACGTATAAACCTTCCCCTTTTGCGTTGGCAAATCATACAGCAATGTTTCTTTCAATTGTGTAGGCGTGATGTTTGCCTTGGGCGATACCACTGGTGCAGGTGTTTCCTCAGTTTGATAAAATGAATTGGCATTTTCCCCCGTTGCTTTTTTCAAAGAACTGCCATTGCCTGATTTTATTTCATTAGGAACCCGCAGACGAATATTGCCTCCGAGGGTTGACCTGATGACAACTTTTACCAGCTTTGCATTTTCCCATTGCATGTTTACAATTTCAAACCCGCCCCTGGCACGCAAGCCACTGATGCTGCCGGCTTGCCAAACATCAGGAAGTGCAGGTATCAGATGAATGACACCATCAGCGCTTTGCATCAGCATTTCGGTGATGCCCGATGTGCAACCAAAGTTGCCATCTATTTGAAAAGGTGGGTGGGCATCAAACAAGTTGTTATACGTTCCTGCTCCACCTTCGTTGGTACCTACCGGCGTTATCTGGTTTTGAATGAGCTTATAAGCATGATTACCATCGAGCATTCTTGCCCACCAGTTTACTTTCCATCCCATACTCCAACCAGTTGATACATCGCCGCGTTGAATCAGTGTGTTTCGGGAAGCATTGTACAATTCAGGCGTTCGATAGGGAGAGATTTGATTAGAAGGAAACAAGCCATACAAATGTGAAATGTGACGATGATGGTCCTTCGGATCGTCAATGTCATCTAACCACTCCTGCAATTGTCCATACTGACCAACATGCATCGGTGCCAAACGATTGCGCATGCTTTTTAATGAGTCAACAAAGGCACGGTCTTTATTCAAAATCTGCGCTGCACGGATGGCTGTACTAAAAACATCAAAAACAATCTGGTTGGTCATCGTTACACCGGCGTCAAGTGAAGAGCCCTGGTGTGCCTGGGGTGCATTTTCCGGCGACTCGTCCGGGCAAACCACCAACCAGTGATACTTAGGATGTTCTACCAGGAAATCCACATAAAACAGAGCGGCACCCTTTAAAACCGGGTAAACCGATTCCAGATAAGCTTTGTCACCGTTATACAGGTAATGTTCCCAAAGATGTTGGCTGGTCCATCCACCGCCGTTGTTCCAGGCACCCCAAAAGGCGCCGTCAACCGCACCCGTAGCCCGCCAGATATCGGTGTTGTGATGTGTCATCCACCCTCTTGTGTTATACATTGCCCTGGCCGTTTGCTGTCCTGTTTCAGACATCTCTTTCACCATTTGCAGAAAGGGTTCATGTAATTCGGCAAGGTTGGTTTTTTCTGCCGGCCAATAATTCATTTCAGCATTGATGTTAATGGTGTATTTGCTATCCCAGGGTGGATACATCTTATCATTCCAGATGCCCTGCAAATTGGCTGGCTGTCCACCGGGTTGCGAAGCAGAGATCAATAAATAACGGCCAAACTGGTAGTAAAGCGTTACAAACTGCGGATCATTGGTTGAATGAAAATTTTTCAATCTTTCATCGGTCGGCAGGTTGGCTGCATCGGTTGAACCAAGGTTTAATTTTACCCTGTTAAAATATTTTTGGTATGCCGCAACATGTGCATTCAAAATAGTGACAAACGATTTTGCATATGCCTTATCCAGATAATCCAAAACTCTTTTATTTTCGTCACCGCTAACATCCCTGTAATTATTGAAATTGGAAGCGATCGATATATAAATGGTTGCTGCATTGGCATTCTTTACAATAAGTGAAGTATCATTTGATGAAACCGAACCACCATCCAACCTGATACGCGTAATGCCCTTGAAATTCACCATACCCTTTACTGTTTCGTGGTCAACGGTTGTTCCTGCTAATGTGAGGTCTTTAGCAGGCGTTATTTTCACCAGGGTTTTGGGTTGTGATGTTGAATAAGAAGCGATGAATGAGATGCTACCTGGCTTGCTGGCTGTTAACTGCATCACAATAACGCGGTCGGGGAAAGAAGCCAGCGCTTCACGGGTATAAGTTATATTATTAACAGTGTAGGATGTTTTTGTAACAGCTCTTTCAATATCCAGTTCTCTGTAGTAATTGGTATAGTTATCATGTCCTTCAAAGGCAAGATTAAGATTACCTACCGGTTCAAACATTTGTCCGTGAGATTTTTTTGAAACAATGATCCTGTTAGCTAGGCGTTCTGCGTCTTTTTGCCTGCCTTCAAATATCAGTTGACGCATGATGGACAAAGAATCCAATATTAAAGGATTGTCATTGCGATTTGGACCGCCGCTCCAAACTGTGTGTTCATTTAGTTGTATCGTTTCTTTTTCCGTATCTCCGCAAATCATAGCACCCAACCTGCCGTTTCCAATGGGCAGCGCATTCTCCCAGGTTTTGCCCGATGGTTTATTGTACCACAGCTTTAAGGCGGGTTTATGCTGCGAGTAGCTGATTGTAGTGAAGAGGAGAAAATAAACAATAAAAAGTTGCTTCATTTAATAACCAAATTGATGTATAAAAATTATTACAAAGTCTGGAACGCATTACTACCTGGCTCCTATTGCAAGTTTAGCAAGATTTCCTTATATCATCTGATAATACGGCAAACAAAAAAACCTGTAAATACTGATATTTACAGGCTTTTAATAAAATTTGTCATCCAGTTCGTCGGGGCATCGGGATTCGAATGCCTTATATAATATGTTCTACTTCAATTATCTTATTAATACAGGTTCAACTTCATTTTCGAGCATAGTAAAGTCGCAGGCAACAGCAGCTCTATCAGGTGTTGCCTGCAAAGCAGTCGATGTATTAAATTCTAAGAAAGCAGGTAAGGGTGCCTCCGTTGTTTCAATATGCCGATAACCAATTTTTGCAGCATACTTCACTGCCTGTACAACATCTTCGTTACTGATAACCACGTTCCAAGACCAAGCTTTGGAATTTCAACGCCATTAGACAGCGTAAAGTTTTCTTTTAAAATCAACTTTTAATTTTTGTTTTTAATGCAGTTTCTTAAAAATTTCTTCCATTGTTTTCTTATCAAGGCTGTGCATATCCACCAGCTTCAATGCTTTTACTATTTTAAGGGTAGCTGTTTTATAGTGTTTAAATGTGCCGATTGTAAATGAGATTGATAGGCTGATTTATTGGCGTAAATTTCCACAATCCTAATTTGCATAGGGCTTTCCTGCTCGTACATTGGAAAAATAGCAATTACTCTGTTTCGACTTTTACTGAAGCAGCAGCTTCTTCCTTTAATATTTCGTTATATTCTTGCAGATATTCAGGCCCAATTTCAATTTCCGAGATGCGTACCATCATATCTGGCTCTTCTACCGGCGCTAATGGCTTCTGTATTATCTTCCTTATTGTATTATTGTATTAGCCTGGGTTTTGTTAATGTGGATTTCAACTAGTCTGGCTATTTGTTCCAGTTGATTTTCGGTTATACCTGTATTTTTACCAAGCCAATATGCGATTGCAACTGCGCCTCTACGCCGGTTATTGCCCCCAGCGCTGAAATGGTTGTGAGTTCATGCTGTTGATAGGTCAACACATCGCTGTCGAACATATCAGCAAACAAATGCTCTTTTAAGAAGGCGTCTATACGAGGTGCGAACTCACCAAAACCCGGCGCTGGCTTTACCTGTGGCGTTTTGGTCAATGTTCCCAATGTTTTTCTGCCACGTTCGTATTTGTCTGAACTGCCTGTTACCGGCGTTGCTTCTTTACCTGTGACATCTTGTATGCCCTTTGCCTTTCTTTCCTCCAATACTTTTATCAAAGTGCTTATGCCATTCAAACTCCTTGGAAAACCGCAATAGGCATAAAGCTGCACGAGCACTTCTTATATTTCATTAATTGTAACCCCGGCATCAAGCCCGTTATTTAATTGTATTTTTAAGTGGTCCAGATCTCCCACGGCAGTTAATGCTGAAATGCTTGCAATACTTTGCTGTTGCGCATTTAAAGACTGGTTTGAGTTATTATTGTTTTGTGCTTCCATTGTATTTAAGCTTAGTGTCAGAATAAGTAGTAAATACCATTTTATAATCTTGTTTATGCCAATCATAGCTGTTGTTTTATTTTTTAATGGCAGTATCGTATTCTTCATCAGTTACCGGTTTGAGCCACACAACATTTTCATTGCCTTTGTAATTGGTGATGGCAATATGAACAAATGTGCTACCGGATGATGCACCGTGCCAATGCTCTGTATCTTCCGGAATGTTTACCACATCGCCTTTCTTCAGCGCTTGTGCCGGCTTCCCTTTTACCTGATAAAAGCCATCCCCTTCGATCACTATTAAAACCTGCCCTTTAGGATGTGTGTGCCAGATGGTTCTTGCAGCGGGCTCAAAGGTTACACAACCAACTGCAAAATCATTATTCTTGTCTTTAGACACTAACGGCTTTAAGAAAGCATTTCCCGTAAACCACTCATTTGATAGTTTCTCGCCTTTCGCAAAAATGCCTGTAGTATTTTGATTTTCTTTTGTGTTCATCGTTTGAGCTTTTAGGGTGATTTGAAACATGAAGACAATTAAAATTGATGCAATTTTCAATCCTGTATTTTTCACAGCCTTACTTTAAATTTTGTGTAAAGAATGATGTGAGTTTATCAAATGGAATAACATCTAACTTATCGTATAAATCAACATGAACTGCATTTGGAATAATCATTAACTCTTTCGGCCCGGTTGCTGCTTTGTATGCATCTTCACTAAAATAACGGGAGTGGGCATTTTTACCTGCAATCAACAAAATGGGACGGGGTGAAACGTCTTTTATGTATGTCAAAAACGGCATATTCATAAAAGACAAAGCATTGGTAGCGGTCCATGCACCGTTTGAGTTAGGTAAGTTTTTATGAAAATCAATGGATGGAACTATCATTAATTGAGCAGGTCAGTATTTATGATGACTTTTTTGAACCAGGTGGCAACTCTCTCCAGGCATTCAGAATTTTTTCAAAAATCAAAAAGACATTTGCAAAGAATCTTCCTTTGGGGTTGTTGCTGCACGCTTCTACAA
>CAXTDO010000336.1:0-6818 GCA_964242315.1 uncultured Flavihumibacter sp. | reverse complement strand
CAATAACGGCAACCGGTGTTTCCAGTTGCGCTACTATCCATGATGCATCAAAAAAAGTATTGCCTGCGTTTTTCAAATCTTTCACCGATAACAAGGCATTTGCACCTGAGGCAACGATAATACAATTTTCTCCCTCTTCGTTAATGGTAATCATTGCAACGCCCGTAGGAGCAGAATCATCCATGCTGATACCGTTTGTATTTATTTGTTCATTGTAATAATGCTGCAGGGCATTATTTCCAAACACATCATTGCCTAGCCTGCAGATTAAACTAACGTTGCCGCCTAAGCGGGACGCAGCCACCGCCTGATTTGCCCCTTTTCCGCCCTGAAAAATAAAGAAGTCTCCCCCTAAAATTGTTTCACCCGGCATAGGAAACCTGGTGGTTTTCAACACCATATCCGTATTGGAACTGCCTACTACAACGATCTTGTTGTTCATACTCTGCAGTCTGTTTTTTTAAGACTAAAATAGTGAATAAAGAAACTACTGTGTAACACTCCATGATAAGTTATTTTAAACACAGAGTACACAGAGAAACACAGAGATCACGGAGGGCCTCTGTGTTTCTCTGTGTTTCCTCCTTCTGTGTACTCTGTGTTAAAAAAAAACTAACAATACCACGGATATGTGAAGCGTTACTTCTTTTCGTAATTTATAATCATCACAAGGTCTTCCTTTCCGGTTTGCATGAGACCGTGCGAACTGCCGGGTAAGGTTAGTATGGCATCGCCTGCGTTTACAACAAAGCTTTTCCCATTCATTTTCATTTCACCGGTGCCGCTGATGATGTAATAGATTTCATTTTCTGTTTGAGGATGATAACCGATTGCAGCTCCGGGATGCAGGATTCTTTTCCTGAACACGAGCCTGCAGTTGGTAGCTTTCGAAAAAAAGTTGAATGCGGTGGTATTGCCGCCACCGTCATGAGGCCCCGGCTGCTCTGAAGCTATGTTTTTTTCATGATCAAGGATATAACCTTCCTCTAAAACTTTTTTGGCAAAGGCGGACGGAAGAAGTGAAGCCGTAAATAAAAGTAAAATGGCTGACATTGTAATAAGAACTTTCTTTTTCATGGCTCAATTTAAGTTTGTAAAAACAAATATTATTTTACATTTCCCGTGAGCTTTTTGCTGTCAATAATAGCCTGGTAAGGGCCGTACTTGTGCTGTTCCTCAGAGAAGTGATCATTGTAAGGTCCAAACGGGTGATCTACCGGTTTATTGGACACATCAGGCCAGTCGGCAGCAAATGTTCTGTGGTTGCGGGGTTGGGCGTTTATATAAGCCGCGATATCCCAGGCCTGCTCATAGGTAAGCTGCGGCGCTTTATAGGTTGATCCGAGGGGCATATTATTTTTAATAAATCCGGCAAGTTTTGAAAGCCTGAACATGCCTGCACTTACATTGTAACTATGCGGTCCCCATAAAGGCGGATTAACATAACCGGATGAATCAGGTGCAATCATACCTGCTCCCTCAGGTCCATGGCAGGTGATGCAGGTTTTACTAAACAACATCCTTCCCTGTAAGGTATCTGCAGGCCTGTTGAGGAAGGAAAGTTGCTGCGTGCCTGCTCCATCCGGTTTCGAATCTTTCTTTACATTACTGCCTATCCATTTTATGTAAGCCACCATAGCCCGCATTTCTTTACTTTCAATAGGCAACTTTTTCCCATTAAGACTTCTCTCCATACAATCATTCACCCTCATTTCTATAGATTCAATCTTGCCTCTGCGGGCAGCGAATCTCGGATAGGTAACAGCTACTGTTAAGAAACTGTTTGCATACAATTGACGGCCTCCATTCAGGTGACAGTTCTGGCAGTTCATTCCATTCGAAAGCGTTGCTACAGTACCTTTTGGTCCTAAATAATGAGCGGTGCTTACAATCAGTTCCTTGCCATACCTGATCAATATTCCCGCCGCTGTATTGGGAATGAAAGATTCATCGGGTGGCGTCCAGCCGGTGCTATCCCTGGTACTTAAATTTGCAGGTGAAACTTTCTTGTTTTTATTATTACATGAGGCTCCGGTAACAAAAACAGCCATCACTATGAGCAGGGCAAACAACCATAGTGCTTTTAAGCGTGTTAAAGAGTTCAATGTAGAAAGATTGGTGTTATGTTAGTCACATACTATCTGCCGTATACCAGGCATTGAGGTAATTTTTTTGACAGATGATCGCCGGCGATTGAATTGCCTTTTATTCAATCACTACTTTTTTAAGGATATATCCTTTGATCTGGTAATTGGTCATTACTGTTTGTGCAGATAAAGCGACTTTCATCCAGGGAAGCATTTCTTCTTTATCAACATGAAAAAAAGACATTGCTTGCCCGCACGCGATAAATTTTGCACCGGCATTTAACAGCTCGTTATAAACCGCGATGTTTGGATTATCTACCTTATACTTTTTTCTGTATACCTCATTATTGTAGAAAGATCTTAATATCGGTCCGTGTGCAACGATGATCAGGTCTATATTTTGTTTGGGAATGCCTGCCTGAACGTGAATGTTAATCAGCCTGCCTATCTCCGCAATAGCATCATTTATTTTACCCGCGGCCGAATCTTTGAAGCCAGTTGTGATTTCCATTAACAGCTTGTAACGCATATTAACATCCGGCTTTTCATCAATATTATTTACAGGGATGACTCCAGACCAGGTGCTGCCCTTGATAAGCGGATACACTGCTTTTGAAGCAAATTCTTTTTCGAAAGCACTTGTGTCTGGCCTGGCAGTGGCTTTAGTCACACGAGCTGATGCAGCATCCTTATCCTTGACCGATGTCTGGGCATTTGATATAAATGCCAGGGCAGACACCACCAGCATTAAAAGCGATCTTTTCATGTTGTGTTTTGAGTATAAGGTAATAAAATGCCTTTATAGTTCCAACTTTTACACCTCTAAGGTTTTAAAATCTTATAGGTCTAAACACATGACCGGCTTTTAGTGGTTAAAAATCATCGCAAAAGGTTTCTGAAAAATGGTGTCAGACCTGCAGCAAGAATAGCATGATCTTCCACACTCGGATGGCCGGAGCAGCCACGTGCAACCATAGGTGTAAAAAAGTAAAGCGCTACACGCTTATCAGATGGATTTGCAGCATCAATATTTTGTTTAACTCTTTCCAGGCATGTTTGCAGTAAACGCCCGTTGTCTCCGCCAATCATAGGGCTGCCAAGTAAGGCAATCACTGCACGCGGGTACTTTGTCTTAACGAGTTGTATAAACCTTACATAGTTTTTTATGAAAGCTGCACTATCAAAAGGCAATCTTTTTTTTACGCCATCGCCATTGCTGAAATC
Source organism: uncultured Flavihumibacter sp. (assembly GCA_964242315.1). Taxonomy (GTDB): domain Bacteria; phylum Bacteroidota; class Bacteroidia; order Chitinophagales; family Chitinophagaceae; genus JADCRZ01. Next base: position 3,507 of record CAXTDO010000336.1, on the reverse strand, counting down.
GTTTGTACCCAAAGCGATACTGACTACCCGTGGCATATATGTTTTGAAATTCCACATTTGTGAGTTTTTTTCCTGAAAATCTACTTTTTCATATACCTGCGGCATGGCAGGTCCATCACTGTTCCAGTTACGGTAAACGCCGATACCACTTACACTGCTGATTATAAAATTGGCTTTTAAGGCCCTGGCAACTCTGGCACCATAAGAATAGTAGGCATTATGATGGTCGTGATATTCCCCTATACCACAAGGAATTTCCGAAGCATCAGCGGCTGCCCCACAAGTGATGCTGTTACCGATAAATTCAATTGCAGGAGCATTAGCATTTGGTATTGCTTTTACGCGGGCACCTCTCACTTTCCGGATGAATATAGGCCCTGTATGGGCTTCAGTAGCTTTATAGATCCATACAGTATGCCTTCCGCTCTTTTGTGCCATAATGGTAATTGACTGCTGATCACCGCCCAATATTTTTAACCTTTTTTGATAAACTCCATCCAGTTCATATTGAAGGTAATTATGTCCATTCTTATTTGGTATGGAAGCAAACACCTGGCACGCCGTACCCTCAAAGCTAAAACCAAAGTGGACTGCCGAACTGATCAATTCAAGATTCTGGTCTTTATTGATTATATATCTTCCAAATGGCTGTAGGGCAGTGGCGGCAAGATCCGCCGGGGCCTGAACATTTTTTTTAGACGATGCACAGCATAAGTGCACCATACAACAAACCACAATAAAAACTAAATAATTTTTTGCCATAAATGATAAGAGTAACCAGGCGTGTATGATCTGTTTTTCTTAAGCGAAAAGTGTAACGTAAGTACCACTCAATATAAACCTACGAATTGTACCGAATGTAAATTAAAGATATGCCATCTTATAATCATTTAAGTTGCTTAATATACCGGTCAATAAACTTTTGCAGGAAAGACCCGCTTCATAGTGTGAACAACTTGCCGTTTTTATTGTATGTTTATAAAACACAAAACATGAACAGCTATTACAATTCAGAGGATTTGAAAAAGTTTGGTAACGTAGCCGACTTTCAAAAAGAAATGGGTGATAAGTTTTTTGCTTACTACGGTGAAGTTTTTAAAGACAGCGAATTAACCGCAAGAGAAAAATCCCTGATTGCGTTAGCGGTTGCGCATGCGTTGCAATGCCCTTACTGTATCGATGCCTACAGCAGCGATGCTTTTGAAAAAGGCTGGAGCGAAGGACAAATGATGGAAGCCGTGCATGTTGCCTGTGCCATTCGTGGAGGATCGTCATTAGTACATGGTGTTCAGATGATGAACAAGGTAAAAGAAATAGCGATGTAAGCATGAGTAAATCATTAAAAGCGCAGCATAGTTTTCTGGCTGATGTAAATGAACAATTGGCGATACTGGATCATGGGCCAACGGGAGATGAAGTGTTAGTGCCATTTCAACAAAAGCTGGAAGAAAGCGGGCTCTATCCCTTAACGCCGCTCGAAGTACAGGTGTTTCAGGTTAACATAGGTAAGATGTGCAACCAGATATGCAGGCATTGCCATGTAGATGCAGGCCCAGACCGGAAAGAAATCATGACAAGAGACACCATGCGGCAATGCCTGGCGGCATTAGAAAACAACCCTGACTTACAGGTAGTTGATATAACCGGCGGTGCACCCGAAATGAACCCCGATTTCAGATGGTTTGTGCAGGAGATCGTTCAGTTGGGCAGGCATGTGATCGTTCGCTGTAACCTCACGATCATAATGGCTAACAGGAAATATTACGACCTTCCCGGATTTTATCAACGACATAATATAGAAGTAGTGTCTTCCCTGCCGTTTTACACCAAAGACAGAACAGACAGGCAACGCGGCGATGGAGTATTTGAAAGCAGCATACAGGCCTTACAAATGCTGAATGGCGTTGGCTATGGTCAGGAAGGTACCGGGCTAATATTGAACCTGGTATATAATCCGGCCGGTGCATTTTTACCTTCTTCACAGCTATCTCTTGAAAAGGAATATAAGCAGTCCTTAATGAAGCAGTATGGCATATCGTTTAACAATCTTTTTACCATCACCAACCTGCCGATCAGCCGATTTCTTGATTACCTGTTGCAAAGCGGCAACTACGAAAAGTACATGGAAAAATTAATAAGCGCTTATAATCCGGTAGCAGCAGCAAATGTGATGTGCCGCAATACCATTTCCATTGGCTGGGACGGATATTTGTACGACTGCGATTTTAACCAGATGCTGGATTTAAAAGTAGCCTGCTCTTCAAAGCATATTGCTCAATTCAATACCGAAACACTCAGTAACCGAAATATCATTGTAGGGCAACATTGCTATGGCTGCACCGCAGGTTCCGGCTCAAGTTGCGGTGGCACGGTAGCATAAATGAGGTATGAGTGTGTTACGGCTCCAGTTTCGGTACCATAAAAATACTGCATGGAAAATTTTACAAAAGCAACAACCTTCTTATCAGATCAGCAAATTAAGCGACCTGACATCGGAATCGTTTTAGGAACGGGACTGCATCAACTGCTGGATTATATAGAAGTGCAGCAAACCATTCCTTATTCCCGGATACCCGGCTTTCCCGTTGCTACCGTGGAGTTTCATAAAGGCAACCTGATATACGGAACGATAGCCGGTAAAAACATACTGGTAATGCAGGGACGCTTTCATGCTTACGAGGGCTATTCCATGCAGCAAATCGTTTTTCCGGTAAGGGTAATGAAGCTACTGGGAATTCAAACCTTGCTATTATCCAACGCAGCCGGCGGTATTAACCTGAACTATAAAAAGGGCGACCTGGTGCTGATAGAAGATCATATCAACCTGCAGTCCGGCAACCCTTTGACCGGAAAAAACTTTGATGAATTAGGCGACCGTTTTCCCGATATGAGCGCACCCTACAATGCAGCATTAAACAACCTGCTGGACCAAAACGCAGCCGCATTAAATATAAACCTAAAGAAAGGTGTTTATGCTGCGGTCAATGGCCCTAACCTTGAAACGAGGGCTGAATACCGTTACCTAAAAATTATTGGCGCAGACCTGGTAGGCATGTCTACCGTGCCGGAAGTAATCGCCGCCAATCACCTGCAACTGCCTTGCGCCGCTATTTCAGTAATTACAGATGAGTGCGACCCTGACCATTTAAAACCAATGAACATCAGTGAGATCATTGAAGTGGCGGGAAAAGCTGATAAAAAACTGAGTGAACTGTTTTATCAAACCATTACGTCTTTATGAAACAGGAAAGTCTTTTAATTGTTTTTGCAAAAAACCTTTTGTATGGAAAGGTCAAAACAAGACTTGCTGCGGCTATCGGCAACGATAACGCATTCGGAATTTATAAAGAATTGCTTGCCTATACTCACTCTGTTACGGAACCACTGCAATGCAGTAAAATTATTTACTATTCAGATTACGCAGAAAAAGATGATTTATGGAACGGTTGCATGAAAGCAACACAACAAGGTAACGACATGGGTGAAAGGATGATGAATGCGTTTAAA
>CAXTDO010000335.1:2671-6831 GCA_964242315.1 uncultured Flavihumibacter sp. | reverse complement strand
AAGATACCCAGTGCAAGAGACAGGTCTGAAGGCCCGACAAACAAAACATCTACACCGGAAATTGCTGCAATTGCATCAATCTCTTTAACAGCATTAATATTTTCAATCTGCATAATCCCTACAAGCATCTGATCAAGGGTGGAAATATACGCGTCAGCGTTTTTGCCGAAACCGGTGGCTCTCACCATCTTGGCCATTCCGCGAATTCCTTTTGGCGGATAGTACATCATATTTACCGCCAGTTGAGCCTCTTCTTTATTTTGAATTTGTGGAAACATGATTCCTTTAGCGCCGGCATCAAGAATTCTTTGCACTTTGGGTCTTGAGAGTTCATCTGTGCGAACTATTGGTGTTGCATCAGTGCCTTCAAGTACTTGCAGTTGATGGTACATCGTGGCATCATTGCCTGCACCATGTTCAAGGTCTATCAATAACCAGTCAAAGCCTGCCCTGCCCATTATCTCAGCAGATACCGGCGATCCCAGGTTCACCCAGGAGCCATGAACGGCATCGCCGGTTAAAATTTGTTGTTTTAAATTCATTGGGTTAGTTTAATGTTATTAATGCAAAAATAGAGGGAACGACCTGTGAGGTTTCTAAAAACCTCACAGGTCTTGAAAGAGTGACATCCTCTGTTTTTAAGACCTGTGAGGCTCTTAGAAACCTCACAGGTCGTTCCCTCTATTTATATAAAAATCCGGCTCGCCGAATCGCTTAGAATTTTGGTTACTACTTACCACCTGGGCAGCTTCCTTGTCCATTGCGGGTCAATGTGCTTGCGCATTTCGGCTTCGTCATCTCTTTTGCGGTAAGTTATTTGGCTATACCGTTCTTTGCCTTTTTCCAACTGATCGTAATCCAGTTCAACACCTAGTCCGGGCTTGTCGGTAATGGTAACACAGCCTTCTTTTATGGGCACTTTACCACCGGCAACTACTTCATCTGTTTCCGATTGCCAGGGATAATGCGTATCGCATGCATACGTGAGATGCGGTGTGGCAGCAGCCACATGAGCCATCGCCATTAATGAAATTCCAAGATGGCTGTTTGAATGCATCGAAAGCCCGATATTAAAGGTTTCGGCAAGTTTTGCCAGATGCTGTACCTGGCGCATCCCGCCCCAGTAGTGGTGGTCGCACAGTATAATCTGTACGGCATCTTCGGCTACTGAGGATGGTATGTCGCCAAAAGAAGTAACTGCAACATTACTTGCCAGCGGAACATCAATGCCTTTTGAAAGTAATCTCTTCCTTACTTCGGCCATTCCTTTTATACCGGCAGTAGGATCTTCCAGGTAACCGCCACCAGACAATTCGAGCGCCAATGCCTCGCCTACTTTAACGGAGGTATCAACCGTCCACGCTGAATTAGGATCTATACGCAAAGGCACCTGATCTCCGAATTCTTTATAAAGCAATTTTATCGTTTCCACTTCCAGTTCCGGTTCCAGAACACCGGCTTTGAATTTCACAGATCCGAATCCATACTTTGCAATCATTTTTTTTACCTGGGCCAGGATGCCTTCGGGTGATAACGCTTCCCCATATTCATCATTACGCATGTCTGTTCCCTCACCACCTCCCCCTGCATGTTTATAAAAAGGATAAGCTGAAAAAGGAACCTTATCTCTTACCCTTCCGCCGATAAGATCACAGACCGGTATGCCGATAGTTTTGCCTATAAGGTCGAGACAGGCAACTTCAATAGCAGCATAGGTTCTGCTGGCTTCATCAAGCGGATTTTCACCGGGAACCAGATAAGTTTGTGAACCATCCTTTCCATTGCGATCTTGCTTCATCTCCGGGTTGAGCGTTCCGGTAATGCGGAACGGATTGGCGCCAATAAGTTTATGTTTGATATCAAGCAACGCCGCCTTAGGAATTTCACCGCCATACGTTTCATTAATTCCGATGATGCCATCATCGCTCTCCAGTTCTATGATAGTACGTAAAGCATACGGAGCATGAAGGCCGTAAGAGCTTCTAAGAGGAGGATCGGCAATGGCAATGGAATGAATGCGGAGGTCTGTTATTTTCATATTGCTGTTTGTTTATGCTAAATGACCTGATCTCACTAAACTCGTTTAGATTTTACTGCCACCCTGCATCATGCGGCCATTGTGCCAGAGCCTGCGCTTTCGGGACTTGTACGCCTGAAGCTGATCCTGGGATAAGCAACACCGTTAGTGCCTGCTTTGTGTTGGCCGGAACTTTTACTTCAAAGCCAACCATAATTGTTCCGGGGTTAGCCGCATCATAATCATGGGCAGGTTGGGTAGACCACGTTTTCATTGTAACCGTTGCCGGTTCCTGCACCTGCAAAATAAGTTTTTTGCCATTCTTTGTCAGTTCTGCCTTATTGCTTCCCGTTATATTAACATCGGCGGAAGTTAACATGTTCCAACGGATGGTGGTTTCGTTGGAAGACGTTTCAATTTCATCTCTTACCATAACATATTTTCTGTTGACTAGCGCTATGCCTCTGTTTGCTTTTGATAGGGAAGTGTTATACAGTGATGTAAGGTCGCAGGTGGCATTCATAAAAGCAGGTGTTTTGGAAAAACTTTTTAGAGGAGCATGACCGGCTACCTGCTGCAGCTCGTTATTTACGGTTAATGTATTATGGGCTGCATTATTATACCGTAATACCTGCCAGCGTTGCGAGTTCTGCTTCATATTCCACAAATCTACACCTTTCGATTCCAGCGATTCATAGCTCTGTGCACCAAAATCCATCGCCCATCTTACTCCGTCTGCATCCATCACGAAAGAACCGCCATCCATATGACCATGATTTAGTGATGGAGATCCACCTTTAAATCCTACATAAATGGCAGTGGTATCCGTCCAGGAAGTTCTCATCATTGCTACCGGATTCTTTCCCCTTCCTACCCACATCATGTCTTTTGGCGGCTGTATATTACTGATACCTATCCCACCGCTCCAAAGCATGACAGAGGGAAGTACCCTGTCTCTGACCTGCTTTTTCGCTTCGTCATTCATTATTCTTTTTCTTTCCACCCACAATAAAGTCGGGTCTTTTATTTTGTTGGCAAACCAGAACATGGCTGAGTTGAATTCGCCACCTGAACCGGAATCAAAGAAATTAAAAGGCATCCCTGTTGCACCTGTCATGTTTTCCATGAAACCTGCTGTTTTTAAGAATCCCGGCTTTTCCGTCAGTCCAAAATTTTCGCCAAATAATTTATCAAGCGCGCTGATCAACAACACGTTGAAGGTAGTCCCGTATCCCCAGTATCCATAACCTTCGGTATAGTTGCCGTCAGGACCGTATTCTTTCATAGGAACATCAACAGATGTTATAGACCGGTTAATAATGGTTCGCGCCAGTTCGGGCTGGTCTTCATAAATAGCCATGGCGCCAAACGCCATACCCGCATTGCAGACCTGGTTCCAATTATGGTTTGCCTTAAGCCAGCTGTTATACTTTGAATCCAAGGAAGGTTCAATACCCTTTTTTATGATAGCTTCTTTTATCACAGCGCGTGATTTTTCTGATAAGCCTGCATACAGCCAGTCGTACCCGATTGAAACCGCCATAGTCATTTCGGCAACATCAAGGAAATGAGTAGGATTCCAATCGGTGAATGCAGTCAGTGCCACCAGTTCCTGCTCGGCCCTTTTTAGATATTTGTCATCCCGGGTCATACGCCAGGCGTAGGAAAGATAAAATACTCTTCGCAAACTTTCCCTGGATTTGTCAAGCAGCCTTCTACCAATTTTAATTCGTTCCGATACTTTAAGCGTCAACATCGCATCCGATTCATTTATGATGGCCTGATTCATTTTTCCCCAGGTTGGATCGGCGGCGATAGTTCGTTTGATATTTGCTTCCTCGCCTTTTAATAATAAAATCCGTGGATGATCAGTAAATTTTCTTGAGCCGATATAATCTGTTTGCGATATTGCGGAACAGGTTATTAATAACAAAATTGCAGTCGTTAGAATTAAGTGCTTCATGATAGTAGATTGGCTCTCAGCCGTCGGTTTTTCAGCTTTCAGATAGAACAATACTTTATAGATATAAAATTAACCCTTCACAAGTTATGACATGTGCATCGAAATTGAAGTGAGGTTATTTTTGTAATAAATATTAATCTTAAAAAATGGCCTTTTTATCAACTTTTCTCTACCTTAAGA
>CAXTDO010000335.1:1920-2661 GCA_964242315.1 uncultured Flavihumibacter sp. | reverse complement strand
TTGATAGCTGACGAACTTAAATTTTATTGCAATGCCGTATACTTCCCGCAGAACCATCATCAAGACCCTGTCATTAGGCAGTGCTGCTGTTATTTTTTCCCCCAACACACTACTGGCAGCAACACGAAAGAAAAAAGACCGGCTGGGTATAGCATTGGTAGGACTTGGATATTACAGTACCGACCTTCTTGCGCCCGCATTACAACAAACAAAAAATTGCTATCTCGCCGGTATAGTCACCGGCACACCTTCTAAAGCGGAAGCCTGGAAGAAAAAATATAACATTCCTGATAAAAACATTTACAACTATCAGAGCTTCGACCAGATCGCTAATAACCCTGACATCGACATCGTGTATGTGGTATTGCCTCCCTCTATGCATGAGGAATATGTGGTGCGTGCAGCTAATGCCGGCAAGCACGCGTTTTGCGAAAAGCCGATGGCTATCACAGCAAAAGAATGCCAATCTATGATTGATGCGTGCCGTAAGAATAAGAGATCACTGGCTATTGGTTACCGGTTGCAACACGAACCTAACACGCAGGGATGGAGAAAAATTGTACAACAAAAGCTGTTGGGAAAAGTGCAAAAAATAAATTGCGGCGCCGGCTATCCTGAAAGCCGCACAGATCACTGGAAGCAAAAAAAGGAAATGGGCGGCGGCGTGTTATACGATATGGGTGTATACTCCATTCAGGGAGCTCGTATGGGCGCAAGCATGGAACCCATTGACATCGTATC
>CAXTDO010000335.1:0-1910 GCA_964242315.1 uncultured Flavihumibacter sp. | reverse complement strand
TGTATCGGCAAAAACTTTTACTACCCGTCCCGAGATTTACAAAAACGGGCTGGATGAAACCACCGTTGCCACGCTTGAATTTCCCGGTGGTGTGCTGGCAGACATTAAAACCAGCTTTGGGGAAGATATTAATTACCTGAACATTTCCTGCGAAAAAGGAGAAATAAAGGTGAGTCCTTATCAGGCGTATGCCGGCGTTGAAGCTACCAGTCCGTTGGGTGCCATTAACTTTCCGTACAATGTACCCTGGCAGCAAGCCAGGCAAATGGATGACGACGTCATGGCCATCATGCAAGGCAAATCTATGATAGCACCCGGTGAAGAGGGCCAGCGTGACATACATATTGTGGAGTCTATCTATAAATCGGCTGCTTCAGGACAAAGGGTTATGCTGTAGATGAGGTTTGATTCGGTTTAGCGAGAAAATATTTTCTCTGCTATCTGCGCCTAATCTCACGTTCAAGTATAGCCCATTGTTTTCCAGAAATTTTGAAGACGGTACCGTGCCTTGTGCCATCGGGAAACTTCACCTTGTTGCTGATATCCTCCCAATGTTTGCCGTCTGCTGATTGAACGGCACCCATAGTGTGCTTGGTGTACTTGTCAAAATAAACCACCCACTTTCCGTTTAACCTGGTAGCGGTGGGGCCTTCTGCCCAGTAAGAAGTATCTGTTATAGGTAATGTTGGTGCAGTAAACGGACCGGTGGCTTTGTCACTATACGCTACGCGAATATTTTTCTGTGGCGGCTTACGGGTTTCATCTTTTAAAAGCATCATATAACTATTGCCATCGGGAACAATGGTGGCATCGATAACGCTGAACCCTTTATCATATAATACTTTGGCTGAAGAGAACTGAAGAAAGTCTTTTGTTGTAACGTAATACATGCGGTGGTTATAAGAACCATCGCCACTGGTGTCCGTAGCATGGAAACGTCCCGGTATAGTGGTAGCCCAGTAAATTATATATTGAGCCGATTGACTGTCATAAGTGATCTCCGGAGCCCAGCAATTAAGCGCACCCGGTTCCTTAGCCATCACCGGGATGAATTGCTGTTGAGACCAATGAATCAAATCTTTGGAATGCGCATAGCCGATCCCTTTATCTTTCCAGCTTGCAGTCCATACCATGTGAAAATTACCATCCTTACCTTTAATAATACATGGATCACGCATGAGTTTTTCTTTTCCTACCATCGGTTTCAGAAGGGAACTATCATGGTTAAGCGCTGTCCAGCTCAGGCCATCTTTACTTGTAGCCAGATGCAGGCCGTCTTCGCCGTTTCCTTTAAAATAAGAAAACATAAATACCGGTTGACCCGACTGGGAATAGGCCGTTAGTGAAAAGAAGCTGATTAGTAAAAAATTTATAGATGATCGAACGATGTTCATATGTTATGTATTTGAGACTACTACTTTTAACTCCAAGATGAAATTTTGCCTTCAATAGGCTGGTGTTTTTTTTAACCATGGAGGAAAAGCTTTCCGGATGGCTGACAAATAATACTATTTCAATTTATACACTTCGCTCCCTGCCAGTAAAAAACATCCCAATCCATAATCCTCAAAATCGGGTTTGCTATCATAAGTGACCGGCTGTCCGTCTTTGGGTTCTTTACCTGTTCCCTGCAGGTATCCCAGGAATCCATCCGGATGAACGGCTTCTTTAACCATAGCGTTCCAGGCTTTAATAACTACCGGCAAATATGTTTTTTTAGAAATAACTCCTTTATTAATTCCCCATGCCATTCCATAGGTGAACAAGGCTGTTCCTGATGTTTCCTTGCCGCCAAAATGAGTAGCATCCTTTAAGCTGGTGTTCCGGAAACGAGCTTGTCTTTGAGGCGAAGTAGTAGCTGTAACCATTGCAGGATATGTTGCCATAGATTCCTGACGGTGAGGGGCGTG
>CAXTDO010000334.1:0-6852 GCA_964242315.1 uncultured Flavihumibacter sp. | reverse complement strand
ATGCGGTGCTCTCGCTATTCAACGATCTGCACCAGCCATCATCCTACTTGTGGATTGGAACAAAAGGAGGCGGATTGAACCGTCTCGACAAAATCACCGGAAGGTTTACACGTTTCAGCACAAAAAACGGACTTGCCAACAATGTTGTATATGGCATTTTACCTGATGATAACAGTAGGCTATGGCTAAGCACCAACAAAGGTTTATGTGAGTTTAACCCGGTAACGGAAAAATTCAGAAATTTCGATGTAAGCGATGGACTGCAAAGCAACGAATTTAACCGCTATGCTTTCTGCAAAACAAGCGAAGGACTGCTGGTGTTTGGCGGATTGAACGGCATCAACTATTTCGATCCTCAGGATATCAAACCGCTTGATCCGCCTGAAGTTGTGATTACCGACTTCCGTTTGTTTAATAAAAAAGCAAGTCCTGGTAATCGCGGATCACCGCTGGTAAAAGAAATCAGTTTTGTGAAGCAGATACAGCTGGAGTACGAACAAAATGTGATCACCTTCCAGTTCGCCGCAATGGATTACCGCAAATCGGGCAATGCCGTTTACCGCTATAAGATGGAGAATTTTGATAATGACTGGATCTATTCGGGAAGGGTGAGAGAAGCCACTTATACCAACCTCGATCCGGGTGTTTACCGCTTCGTGGTACAGGGAACTTTCGAGAATGGCATGTGGGGAGACAGGCAAACTTTTGTAAAGGTAATCATAATAGCTCCCTGGTATCTAACCTGGTGGTTCTACCTTTTATTAACTGCCGCTACCGTATCCATCACTTATGCATTGTACCGTTATCGTTTAAATCAGCTTAACAAGCCGGAGATGCTGAGAAACCGCATTGCAAGAGACCTGCACGATGAAGTAGGATCTTCTATCAGCACCATTGCCATCTACTCTAAAATAGTTCATGAACACCTTGGCAGCGCCACCTTCAACAACGATTCGCTCATGAAAAAAATAACAGAAAATGCCCAGGAAATTATGGAATCCATGAACGATATTGTATGGAACATCAACGCAAAAAATGATGCGTTCGAGCATATCATCAGCCGCATGCGCGAGCATGCGCACCAGCTGCTTGAAGCAAAGGGGTACGAGATTAATTTTATTTTTGATGAAAATATTTACAAAACAAAACTGCAAATGGAAAAGAGAAGGGATTTTTATCTCATCTATAAAGAAGCAATGAACAATATTGCCAAATATGCCAATGGAACCAAGGTTTGGATAACACTTGTTACGCATAACACCAATATAAATTTAACTATTAAAGACAATGGAAAGGGTTTCGATATGAATGCAGTAAGAAAGAGCAGCAACGGCCTGAACAATATGAATTTTCGCACCGCTACACTTAACGGCAAGATACAAATAACATCTTCACCCGGGGAGGGTACTGAGATAACGGTGAGCTTTTAATTAACCTTGTAATTTTCTTTAGCCACAGCGGGGGCTTAAAATATTAGCCCATTTAGGCTATTGGCACACTAACTTCTAGCATGTACTTTTACACCGTCTCCGTTGATTTGTACCACAGGAAAGCTTCGTTTCCAACACTACCTCTGAAAAACAATCATCTTTAAAAAACGAACCTCACAATATGATTAGAATCGCCGTTTTTGATGACCACCAGGACAGACGTGACGCACTCAAACTTTTAATCAGCGTTCAGAAAGACATGAAATGCATAGCTGATTTTGAAAACTGCACCAACCTTGTAAACAACCTGAAATCAAATCAACCTGATGTTGTGCTGATGGACATTCACATGCCCGGACTGAATGGAATTGAAGGTGTGAAACTGCTGAAAGAACATTTTCCTTCCACACTGATAATCATGCAAACAGTTTTTGAAGATGACGACAACATATTCAATTGCATACTGGCAGGCGCCCATGGATATATTCTTAAGAAAGCATCACCTGATAAATTAATAGAAGGCATCCTGGATGTTGTAAATGGCGGTGCACCCATGTCGCCTACGATAGCACGCCGCGTGCTGACCCTGTTTCAAAAACAACCTGCTAAAGAGTGCCCCGATCAATTCGATCTTTCAAAGCGCGAAATGGATATTCTTACCTGCCTTGTAAAAGGCTTCAGCCATAAGATGATCGCTTCCGAGCTATACATTTCCATTTTTACGGTAAACAATCATATAAAAAACATTTACAAAAAACTTCAGGTACACAGTGTCTCTGAAGCCGTAGCAACGGCCATACACAAAAGTATTGTTTGATTGTTACCATAACGCCACCTAAAAAATATTTTATGTTTATAGATGAAATACCTCCTAATTGGTTATGTGCCCTTTTTGTGCTGCTGTTTGTAATAGCATGTGAGGCAGGACTGATAATATTTAATTACTGGTTCAAAAAACGAAAAGTTCCGCCAGGCAATGAAGCAGCGGGTATCGTGTTCGGCACACAAAGCCTGATCTATTCACTCATCCTGGCTTTTGTTATTGTAGCGGTATGGTCAGACTATGAAGAACTCAACCAAACAATCGCAGAGGAAACTGATAAATTAAACAGCATACTGGCGCACAGCGAAACGCTTCCCGAAAGCATCAAAAGGCCCTTGAATAGTTCGCTAAGCAGCTATTGCAATGAAATTATTAACAAGGAATGGAACACGCAGGAAGATGATGTAGACCTGAGGCCCAGCGCCATACCGGCCCTGCGATTGATGTTGCTGCGCTTACAACCTAAAAATAAACTGCAGGAAAATATCTTTAACGTGCTGGATGAAGACCTTAGCTCCATAAGTGACCTGCGGCGCGAAAGGCTTAGCCATACTCATTCTCATGTACCTCCCCTTGTTTGGTTAATACTTAAGGCAGGAAGTGTATTAATGGTTATTTTTTCTTATTTTCTGAGCGCTTCATCCGTTGCCCTTCAAAGAATCTACCTGTTGTTCTTAAGCAGCACCATCGCCATGAGTTTGTTCCTGGTATATACCCTCGATCACCCGTTTGACGGAAGTGCGCGGGTAAGCAAAAAGCCTTACGAAAATATTCAGGTTGAATTAAAAAAAAACTGGGTTTATCCTATTGATTAAAATAGGAGTTTTTTTAATTACGGAAGCAACTTTATGAACATTGATTTATTTGAAACCTGATAAGCGCCATTAGATGTTTATAGTTTTCATTAAATCAGATAAATCACCGTTCAGATAATTTAGGATTAAAAGATACTGTCATGAAAGGTTTATTGTATACTACTACGCTTATTATCATAGCCGCATGTGCTTCGGGATGCCGGGTTCAGGTTCCAGTTGATAATAGGCCTTTGATGGTGATTGGAGTAATTGCCCTGATCCTGTTATTGTTTACGCTGCTGGCCACCTCCAGTAATCTCTTGCGTGATGAGATAAGCAACTGCGATGAGTTTGATGAAAATGCCAGGAAAATACATTTCAGGCTGAAATCGAACCCTGGCGTGAAAAAGGCTCCATACAGTTTAACAAAAGTGCAGTTTGGTGTGTGGACGGTGGTGATCTCTTCCTCATATTTGTACCTGTCCCTTCTCAAGGGAGATTGCGCAAACGTTCCTATAAATAAGACGGCTATAGTGTTAATGGGTATCTATAGCGGACTTGCTGCAGCGACCGCCATTTTAGACAAGCGGGAGATGAACGACAATCGTCCCCGCCATCAGAATACACCTTCCGTGGGTTTTTTTAATGATATTCTTTCCGACGACAACGGCATAAGCCTGCACCGCTTTCAGAACCTGGTGTGGACCATCATTGCTATCGTGGTTTACCTGAACAAATTATCCCTGATCACCCAGGGCTGTATATTGCCTGAATTGAGTGACACCTTACTTGCCCTCACAGGCATCAGCACCGCTACTTACCTGGTAATGAAATCAAAAGAGAGCGACCCATCCGCGCAGGAAGCTGCACGCAGCAATCAAACCGGTTCATCAAAACAAACTGATAAAGATATTGTACCTACACAGTAGCGGTTTTTGAAGCAGGTAACTTGCGCTTAAACTTTTCGTGTTTTTTAACCGCAGAGGGCACAGGGAAGGAAACACAGTGGGTACAGAGGGTTTTCTCTGCGCCCTCTGCGGTTCCTTCTCTGTGCCCTCTGCGGTTAAAAACTGATTAAACGGCTACTCGTTGAATTAAAAGAAATAATTTACAAACTCAAATTAATCTTCGACCATCCTTTCCACCACTCACCCTCAGGCGTACCCGCTGCACCCACAGCACCCCTAAATGAAGTGGCCGTAAATCCGGCGGCGGCAGCCACCTTAGGATTGGTGAAACTCGAACCAGTCAGCAACGGAGACCCTGCAAGTGGAGTAAAATCGGGATTTGCATAATTGAAAGCTGCGGTCAGTTTTACTTCATCGTTAGTTGCAAAAATGCTGTTACCATAAGTTGGTGTGGTAAACCAGGTATTAACATCGGCAGCAGTCCAGCCTGTAGCAGCGCTGCTTGCCGAATAATCCGTAGCCTTTGCACAACCGGCTATAACCGTGTTTTGAACGAACAAAGTGTTTGCTCTGATATTGTTATCTGTCGGCGTACCCTTACTGGCATCTATCAGCAGTCCGGTAGGCCAGCCCATGATAACGGAATTAAAAATGGATATGGTTGAATTCCTTCGGATCTGAGCACCGGCAAGGTATAAACTGTTACCAACAGTAGACGCCGTAGCCTTTGGACCAATGGAGGTGATATTACTGTAAACAGCCGCAGTTTGTGGAAGCAGCGTACTACCGTTTGCATCATTGTCGCTTTCCCAGCCCTCGGATTTGGATATATCCGCAATGGAAGAATCCCTCAGCACAATACCAAACTGAACGGTACCGCTATAACCATTATCCGTATCAAAGTCATCATCTAACGTACTTACAAATATGGTATGCCTCAAATTTACGTTTCCGCCAAAACATTCAATGGCATCATCATTTGCTTTAAATATTTCAACATAATCCACTGTTGTACCATTGCCAACGCCCGCAAGTGTAAGGCCATTTAACTCATTATCCGGCAGGTAGGCATATCCTGCATACTCGATCCGCACATATCTTAAGATGCCTGAGTTATCTGTGGTATTGGTGCCGCCATACAGACCCAGTCCTTCGCCATTGTTAACACCACCTTCTACCTGGCCAACGCCCTGTACACCATTGAAAGATGCGTTGGTGGGTGCATTACCGCAAATAACCAGCCCGCCCCAGTCGCCCCGCTTCGGCAAGATTGCATCTGAAGTAAACACGATCGGTTTATCCTTTGTTCCGTCTGCAATTATCTGAGCGCCTCTTGTTATCACCAGTGCGCCTTTCGACGACGTTTCACCATGGATGATGGTGCCCGGTTGAATAGTAAGCTTTGCACCATTGGTAACATAGGCGATGCCTTTAATGGTATACGCATAATTGGCTTTCAAGGTACGGTCCTTTGATATCTTACCTTCTATCACGGTATTTTCCTGGGTGCTGTCTGTGCCACCGCCGCCGATTATATAATTATCTTCCTGAATCTTTCTGCAGGAAACACTGAACAAACTGATCAAAATTCCTAATGCAAGTAATTGTTTCATATATTATGATTGCTCTTTTAAACTGTTTAATAATTATTTCAATGTATACCCGAAAGTGATACTGACATTGGTGCCGTAGTTTCTGCTGATAGCAAGGGCATCTCTGGCGGCATTATATTTTCCGTTATCATCCAGGTCATGATAAAACCTTGCCCGCTGGTTAAGCAGATCGGAGATATTTAATCTTATTTCCCCTTTATTCTTAATTATTTTTTTCGCTATCTGCAGATCAAGCAGGGAACGTGGGGCTTCCCATATTGCAGGAACATCCTGGTTTCCTACAAACAATATCCTTCTTCCGATACGGTTAAAAAGAATGGTGGTATTCAATCCTGTTTTTTCAACGTCATATAACAAGCCCGCATTGATGAGACAAGGCGATTGGCCCTGCATTGGCCTGTCGAGGATTTGATTATCGAACTTTACCCTGTTGTAGATATAAGAAAAATTTCCCTGTAGCGTAAGATTGTGCAGGTTGTCAGCAATGAAATCAAGCTTCTTCCTTATTTCCAGCTCTGCCCCGAAACTTTGAGCCGAGTTGGCGTTTACATAGTTAAAGCTGCTGGAGCCAACACCTGACTGATTGAATTGCAATTCGATAGGTTTCTGAAAGTTTTTATAGAACGCACCAATTGTGATCGCTTCTCCCGCGCGTGGATAGATCTCGTAGCGGAGGTCTGCGTTGGTGATATTGGTTCTCTGAAGGTTTTTGTTGCCGGTTATGATAGCACCCAGTTCAAAATCATAAAAGGCAAGATTAGTTAATTCCCTGAACTCAGGCCTTACCAGCGTTCTGGAACCTGCCAGCCTTATATTGGTTTTCGGAGTTACCTTGAACGTAGCATTTAAAGAAGGCAGAAAATCTCCCACCTTTGAATAGGAGAACCTGTCGTCTGACTTGCGAACGCTTCCTACCAACTGATCAAAGTTTTCATAACGAACGCCCCACACCACTCTCAGCTTATCTGAAAATGAATTGTCAAACTGCAGGTAACCGGCATTTAAAATAGTATTGGCCATGTAACGGTACTGGTTACCTGAAAGCTGGTTGAAGCCAAGCTGGTTGTCATTGGTACCAAAATTTTCAGCGGCAAAGATGTGGTCCTCATCCATCATTCTGAGTGATGGATTATCGGAAGGCAGGTTGATGGAAAAAGGGCGGGCATCAAACAGGCGGTCTTTGATTTGTAAAAGATAGCCGGCTTTTACGGATTGCTTTTTTGAAAACAGGTTGAAACTTTGTGTAATGTCGCCACCTGCTGTATAAATGTAATCTGATAGGGC
>CAXTDO010000333.1:0-6861 GCA_964242315.1 uncultured Flavihumibacter sp. | reverse complement strand
TATCGGCACATAATACCTGTATAGCCAGTAAAGCATGTGGTTTGCTAAAAGATGAAGATGGCTGAAAATTTTTCCGGTACAACTGTACCATATCGGGAGCAGCGAATCCATTTATAAACTTTGCAACTGCCAGCCCGAAACCAAAACGTGCTGCAATGGAGCTGCTTCCACCACTGGAACTAAGTATCCATTGTTGCGGAATAGTAGCAGACTGAGGAACTGCTAATACAGGTCCATATTGTGTGCCGGCTTCATCCCTGAAGAATGCCTGTAAATGTTCCAGTTGCTGTAGGTAACTTTCTTCACTGAAAGTATTGGAGGGATTGAGTAACGAAGCTGTTATGCGGTCACTGCCTGGCGCACGACCCATTCCCAGGTCTATCCTGCCGGGAAATAATGTTTCCAGCATCCTGAAACTCTCTGCTATCTTTAACGCGCTGTGGTTGGGCAGCATTATTCCTCCTGAACCGATGCGGATACGATTGGTTTCATCGGCAAGCTTTACCATGAGTAACTCAGGTACCGACCCGGCTATCATGGTACTGTTATGATGTTCTGATACCCAAAATCTTGAGTATCCTAATTGGTCTGTAAGTTTAGCGGTTTGAATAGTTTCGGCAATTGCCTGACTGGCATTGCCTGCCTTGCGTACGATCGATTGATCGAGGACGCTTAGTTTTATTTTTCTTGATGCCATGTGGAGATAACAACTTTGCCTGGCATTAAGTTTAAGGGTGAGGCCCTCTGACATCTTTTTAACCCCAGGAGCAGGATTGTCATGATTGAAAATTATTTTCTGAATCTTGCATAGAAATTCAGAAAATAATTTTCAATCCTGTAAATCCTGCTCTATCTTTTATACTGAAGCATCCACTCGTAAATGTTCATGTTGTTTTCTTTATAAGCAGGATCGGTTGCTTTAGTCCAGGAGTCATGGCCACCAACACCAATAGTTAAAATCGGCGGTACAGCAGGCTTTAATGCATCAATTCTGTTCACCAGCAGTTTAACTGTATCTACGCTGAACAAATCATCTTTATCATTATGAAACGCCCATAATGGAACACCTGAAGCAGCCACCTTGGTAGCAAAAGTATTAACAGCCGTTGGTACGCCAGACATTAAGCTCATAGCGGTTACAGACTTAGGAAAGTTAACGGCGTAGTTCCATATTTCGGTGGCACCCATGCTGAGCCCGGTCATATATACACGTGAAGCATCAATGCGGTAATTCTTTTTTGCAAATTCTATCACAGCGTTGATATCGGCGGTATATGAATACGAATTAAACTGTGGCGCCACTATTACAAAAGAAAAATTCTGGCCTTTAACCGTAAAACTCGGCGGAAACTTACCTTCAGATACCAGCTTAGGAACACCTTCCTTCAAAATCAAAGGCAGATCAGTTGTACCGTTGCCTATTTGCCCGCCTCCGTGCAATGAAATTAGTAGTGGATACGACTTGGACGTAGAATCATATAATGTGGGAAGTGCTACCCAGTAACCCGGAACGACTTTATTAATCGGACTGGATTTAGGCACCAGCGGAGGTACAACTGTTTCTACTATTAAATTAGCCGCCTCTTTCTTTGGATCTAATTTAGGACCCTTCCTACAGGCTCCCATAGTTAACACCACTAAAATAAGTGCAAAGGTGCATGTTGTTTTCATATATGTTTTTTGTAAAATTTAATGGCACAAACGGTTTGTATCAAAACTTCCTTACTCCAACACCTGCCATTGCTGAATAATCACCGGGCTTAAAAGAATATGTATGTCTACACTGAATGCCTCTTTTAACTGATTTTATTTTGTTTTTATTGCATGTAACAACAAGTCATTTCATGCTCAAAGGATTAAAAAAGTATTTTATGTAACTCAATTCTTCCTTTCGGAAATATATACGGCTTGCAGACCTCGAAAGTTTTTAAATCTTGTATATTCGAATGAGGGCTTATTGAATTTGGTGTAAGAAACAAGGATCATCAGATTTAACCGACGCCTTATAAAGCAAATGTACAGTAATCCGTTCATACCTTCTTGTTAAGCCTTGCATGCCGGCGGCATTAAGGGCTATTTATCCGTTTCAATTAAAGCATCGCCTTTATACTGTGTTGATATACATCATTTCATGAGCAAAGAGCATGTGGCTATCAATGATGTTGCCGGGAAAAAGATGACGCTGATCAATTCATTTTGAATAGCAGTTATTGATCATTGCGTGCAAATAATACCACAATGAATTTGTCACTGAACTTAAAATAAAAAATTCTGTTAAAGCTTGTTCCGTTACCGAGATAACCCCGTAAATTCTAAGTTTAAACTGATGACTCATGAAAGTAAGAGCTATTGTTACCGGCGTTACAGGTATGGTAGGTGAAGGCGTTTTGCATGAGTGCCTGCAGCATCCGGATGTTGAGGCTGTTTTAGTGATCACCAGAAAATCCTGTGGTGTAAACCATCCCAAGCTCAGGGAAATAATTCATGGCAATTTTTTTGAGCTCTCTCCTATTGAAGAATCCTTAAAGAATTACAACGCGTGCTTTTTTTGTTTGGGTGTAACCTCAGTTGGGAAAAAGGAAAATGAGTATGCACATCTAACCTATGACCTCACCATGCATGTTGCAGAAACATTGTCAACGCTCAATATTGAAATGACGTTCTGTTATGTGTCAGGTAGTGGCACCGACAGTTCGGAAAAAGGAAGCAGCATGTGGGCAAGGGTAAAAGGTAAAACAGAAAATGATCTGATGAAGCTGCCTTTTAAAAAAGCTTACATGTTTCGTCCGGGATATATACACCCTACGAAGGGGTTGAAGAACACTTTAAAATTATATCATCTTTTATCATGGCTTTATCCTGTATGGAAAGCGCTCTTTTCAAAATATGTATGCACGTTGAGAGAGGTAGGTCTTGCTATGATAAACACTGTTACTATCGGTTATGAAAAGCAGGTGCTTGAAGTGAAGGACATCGTTGCACTGGCGGGCAAAAGCAATGGTTAGTTGTTAATTGTTAGTTGTTAATTGTAAATGGTAAAGGGATAATGAATTAACAATTAACCATTAACAATTAACAATTGCTTAAAAGTATCATTTAAACTCCGGCACCACTAAAACCGCATCAGCAACCACGGTTCCGTCAGCGCCTTTATTGGAAATACTTAAATAGCTTTTTTTCCTGAAGGTAACAGGTAGGCACCTAAAGAGACCCATTCGCCCGCAGTCTGTCCTTCCACTCGGATGTCAGATTCTTTAACAAGCAACTCCTTATGAATGGTGCCGTTAAAAACCTCAATAGTTGTTGCAGAAGAGGCCTTTGGCAACTTAGGAAAATAAGCATACACGTTATACTTGCCTGCTTTAACAACAGGCGGCGTAAATGTTACAGACTTCAGTGCACCACTTTTGCCATCATCCAGAAACATAGAAGGGCCATAGCTGCCTTTACCATCCCTGCGCCAGTCACCTTTTAATAATACGTTCTCTTTATCGTCATTGTCAACCAGTATCTCCGGCGTACTATGATCTGCCAGTGGATTGGTGATAAGCTCGTGTTGTAATTTCTTAACATCTACTTCCTGCACAGCGATATTGTTGTTGATAGCCTGCACTGCAGCAACGGCGGCCGACTGGCTTAACACCATAAACACCGGTTCCATACGAATGGAGCCATAGGCGATATGCGTAGCCGATAAACAAACGGGTACCAGTAAGTTTTTACATTCCGAAGCCTTTGGTGTAATAGAACGATAAGCAATCGGATAAGGCCCGAAGCCTCCTATCTGCACATCGCCTTCATTTTTAACCATACCGTTAATAACTATTCGCTGACAGTTGTGTGAATCCATTGTATAAGCCGCCATACCCACGCCATCTTCCACAACTTCTTTTGCTTCGCAATTCGCCTGTGTCATAATATATGCGCCTTTCATCCTTCGGGCCTCACGTACATACATCTGTGGCGTCCAGTTATTATTGTCAGCATATTCATCTTTGGGGTAGCCCCACTCAAGCATGAGTGCACGCAGATGTGCAGGCATGCGTTCATCATGCCCGATAAAATATAAAAATCCTTTGGTATAATTTTCGTGAGCCGTCTGTATCTTTTCCCTGGTGGCATAATCACCTTCGGGGAACTCATAATTCATGGCGATCATATCCGTCGAGAAAGGACCGTTATTGTTGATATCCGTTTTGTTGTTTGGCATCAGGTCGAACTTAAGGAAAGTCCAAAGATCTTTGGCAGGCTGTTTTGCAAGAAAGCGAAGCAGCAGTTCGTAACGGCTGGCATCATAGTCTGCAGGTTTTGTGATGGGTATGCGGTTGGCAGGTTTGTTGGTAAGACAAACCCTGAAATTGTACGTTTGAATTTTATTATCACCTGTTCCACGCGGAGCTAAGGCAGCATCGCTTATCCCCCACAGTAAGCCGCTCTCCGGCTGGCCTGGGATTTTGTATGGATCAACTCCATCAGGAAACTGATGCTTTTCACGCATCTGCACTCCATTGTATGTTTCATTAAAAATACTGTTTGCTTCCCTGCCGGTAAAATAAGACACACCTGCTTTTGCCATAAGATCGCCTTCGTAAGAACAATCGATAAAAATTTTTGCCCTTATTTTTTTGTAAGAAGATGCTCCCGGTACGCTGCTGCTTTCTATTGTAATTTCACTGATACGATCTGCTGTTTTTCTGACAGATACCAGCCGGTATTGATATAAAATATTTACACGTGCTGCATTGATGTAGTTAATAAAGGTTTGTTCTGCTACATGAGGTTCAAAAATCCATTGTTCCAATTTTCCATAATGCCGGCCTATGCGCCGGTAAAAATTTCTTGAGATACCGGTAATGGCATATTTGTTTCCGATATCCGTGTAACCCAAACCACCGGTTGTTAATCCGCCAACATGTTTACCCGGTTCTATCAATAAAACAGACTTACCTGATTGCTTAACGGTGTACGCCGCCATAACGCCACCGGATGTACCACCATAAACACATACATCTACCTGCTGAACCGGTTGCGCATGGAGGTATAACGTAGTGATAATTAAGCAAAGAAAAATACATGGATATTTCATAATGCAAACAAGATAATAAACAATTGTTAGTGGATAGTGGTAAATTGTTAGTGGTTAATTATAACAACTAACCACTAACAATTAGTTTTATCCTCAATCGTATAATAATTATGAAGACCTGGTTAATAACATTGATTATTCTTTTGGTGGCAACATATATTACCGGTTGCGTTGATAACATACCTGGCAAGATCAAATCATCGCTTTCCGCCTTTGAATTAAAAAATAATAAGGCGAAATTATTGCTGGTCGACAGCATTACGTACGCTTTGGCCGACTCTACTGCATATTATAATCACTTCCTTAGCTTACTGGCAGAAAGAAGTGAATCATTGTCAAAAATAGCACGATTGAGAACCAGTCTGGCCCAATCTCACATGAATACTTTTTTATCGGATAACAGGAAAGACGGTAATTCAACAGAAAAAACTACAGTTGACGTAAATAAAAGCCTGCGGGAGTTACAGGAAAACGAACGTCAATGGGATGTGGTTAACGATTCAATGGATATAATGCTCAACGCAGTTCATACTACAGACACTACTAAAAAAGTATTTTATACCGTAAGCTTTTCATTGAACGAAGTCATTGAAAACAAAAAAATCACCCGAAACAAAAAAGCCATTCTTAGCAGGGATGATTTTAAGGTGGTAGTGTATGAATAATGATTAATTATTAACGGTAAGTTGTAAAATTTATCATGATAATTACGGAGCTTTGTAAGCTGTTGTCATTAATCATTAATCATTATCACTGTGCGGTATACCCGCCGTCAATTACAATCGCTTGTCCGGTAATTCCCCGTGCTGCGTCGCTTGCTATAAAGGAAACATAGGCGGCGATTTCTTCTACTGTGAGCAGCCGCTTTTGAGGAACCAGCGGATAAATCACTTCTTCAAGCACTTTGTCTAACGGGATGTTCCTGGCTTTTGACAAGTCGGCCAGTTGGTTGCGGACCAGAGAGGTATCTACATAACCCGGACAAATGGCATTAACAGTAATGCCATACGCCGCTCCTTCAAGGGCGGCAACTTTTGTAAGTCCGATTACACCATGTTTGGCACTGTTGTAGGCGGCTTTACCTGCAAAGCCAACAAGGCCATTGACCGAAGCCATGTTAATGATCCTGCCTGAGCCCTGATTTTTCATTACAGGGAATACATGTTTAATGGCCAGGAAAGGCGCTACAAGCATGACCTTTAGAAGTAATTCAAATTTGTCAGCAGGAAATGATTCTATCGGCGAGATATGTTGTAAGCCGGCATTATTTATCAAAACATCCAGGCGGCCAAACCTTGCAAGGGTTTCATCCAGCACAGCTACAATTTGAGATTCGTCTGTAACATCACATGTTAAACCGCTGACATGAAAATCTTTTGATTGTAATGATGCTACGGCATCTACCAGTTTATTTTCATCAAGGTCGCTGATGATGACATGAGCGCCTTCGTTAGCAAAATGTTTTGCAATTCCGAAACCAATCCCTCCTGCGGCGCCTGTAATAAAGATAATTTTCTGCATAGGTATTGTCTGAACCGTTGATGCTAATGATTAAGGGATTATTATAATGAGGACATTTTAAATATTTAAACTACATACAACTATCAATAACTATCCCAGGAGCATCATATTAATCCCTTAATCATTTGCATCAACGGTTCATACGTTTATCTTGCAGGCGATTTAAGCAACCCGGCAGGGATCTTTAATTCTCCGGTTACCGAGTCAATTATGCCGTTGCGCTCATCCTCAATATTAGTAGCCTGGGTATATAC
>CAXTDO010000332.1:0-6863 GCA_964242315.1 uncultured Flavihumibacter sp. | reverse complement strand
GTATAGTACACGCGTGCTCCTGCCAGTATCAATCCGTTATTGCAACCAAAGGTTGATATCATGATCATGATTGCAATTATTTTTGTGCCGGCGTTACCGAATATAATATTGGAAGCTTCAACGGCAACACGATCTTTCTCGGCCGATGCTATCGCCTGCATCGGTAAAACAGCGGTATACATGATATTGGCGGTAACATAAATGATGGTTACTACGAGTGTTCCAAAAAATAAACTCAGTCCTATATTCTTTTTAGGATTTTTAATTTCGCCGGCTATAAACGTAACATTATTCCAGGCATCGCTGCTGAATATAGAACCAACCATCGCGGCGGCTATGGCGCCAAGTGCAGCCGCCATAGTATATCCTTCAATAGAACCATCTTTATTAAGCTTATGAATATCCCAGGCATTGGTCCAGTTGTTACTCCACACTTCCGGTTTCAACATAATCAAACCGAAAACGATCAGTGCAAATAAACTCAGTAATTTGGTTAACGTGAAGGTAGTCTGAATAGCTTTGCCGCCTTTGATACCCCTGGTATTGATGTAAGTAAGCAACACAATAATTACTATGGATAGCAGTTGTGCTGCCGATATTGTTCTGAAGCCAAGATCAAACACGATGTGATCTTCGCTTACCTGTGGCAGTAAGTACGCAGTAAATTTTGCAAATGCAACACCCACGGCAGCGATGGTAGCCGTTTGGATAACGGCAAAAAAACTCCATCCATATAAAAATCCTATAAGCGGATTAAAGGCTTCTTTAAGATACACATATTGTCCGCCTGCTTTTGGGAACATCGCACTTAATTCACCGTAACTGATAGCCGCAAGTAAAGTCATCACTCCTGTTATCAGCCATACAAAAAGAAGCCAGCCTGCACTGCCAACATTGCGACTGATATCGGCACTTACAATAAAAATGCCGGAGCCAATCATAGACCCGGCTACAATCATGGTAGCATCTAATAATCCAAGCGAAGGTTTAAAGGACGTTGGGTGTTCCATCATACTGTTAAAATATCGTTGAAGATAATGAAATATCAGCTATGAGGTATCAGATAGCTGACAGCTTAACGTTACCACGAAGATCCGGTTTCAAGGCTATCAGCCGTCAGCTATCAGGAGGAAAGCTTCCCAGGTGTTGATCTGCTGATAGCTGAAAGCTGATAGCAATTCACATGTGACATCACATTAGAACAGAACCATTACCTGCTTTTTACAAAAACTTCCACCGGATCTCCAAACAGGCTCATGGAAATGCTGTCAATGGCACCCTTACCATTCGTTAAAAAATTCAACCTGAACTCCGGCAGATCGGTACCCTCAACTTTAGTAACAAACTGATCATAATGAAAATGTGAAAGTGGCAACTGCGCCCTTCTGAAAGAGATCGTTAAACTGTCACTAATCAGTTCAATTTTTATGTTGCAATATAACGGGTTTACATAAGTGCCGGCATAAGAGGATAATGCATGTGAAGGCACCGTACCTTTTACCTGAGTAGCATTGATAGAATCAACAGCCCGCTTGTCCTGGACAAGGTATTTTTTATAATCTGCAAGATACCGCTGGCTCCAGGGCGTGTAGGGTAACGCAAGCAACCGGTCAATAACAGGAAAGGCCATTACAGAACGGAGCGCGCCGCCGGGTTCTCCGTTATGCACCATGAACACGCCAAGTTTTAAGGCGGGCACAAATGTAAGGTTGGAGTAATAGCCGTCAACAGAACCGGTATGTGTGGCTATTTTATACCCTTTATAGGTTTCTATATTCCGGCCCATAGCATATAAGGCATTTGAAATTTCATCGTACCTGCCTTCCTTATCAGCAATTATATTGGGAACCATGGTTTCCTTTATAGCTTTAGCAGAAATAGCCTGACTTCCCTGATACATACCCTCATTCAACTGGGCAATCATCCAATGACTCATATCTTCAACGGATGATTTGATAATACCTGCAGCGCCTAAGGCATCGGTTTGCACAATGTACTTTTTTGGCAACAGCTTTCGGGTACTGTCTTTCTCAAAATAGCCCGTTGAATAATTGCCATTCTTTATCATGTCATCAGTACTAAAAACGGTTGCATTCATTTGCAAGGGTGTAAGTATTTTTTCACGAATGATATCTTCCCAGCTCTTACCGGTTACCTGTTCCATTACCACACCTGCAGACGCATACATCATGTTATTATAAATATACCCTTCCCTGAAGCCAAGCCGGGGTTTCATATAAACCACTTTCGATATAGCTTCCTTCCGGCTCATATCTGTTGCAGCCCAGAGCGCGTCGTAACGGGGAAGTCCGGTGCGGTGACTGAGCATATCGCGCAACGTTACCTTCGTATTCAATTCATCGTTGCTGAAGATTAGTG
This sequence comes from uncultured Flavihumibacter sp., assembly GCA_964242315.1. Lineage (GTDB taxonomy): Bacteria > Bacteroidota > Bacteroidia > Chitinophagales > Chitinophagaceae > JADCRZ01. Next base: position 4,484 of record CAXTDO010000332.1, on the reverse strand, counting down.
AGGACATATAATTCCTCACCGGCTTATCAAGACTTAACTTACCTTCTTCGTCCAACATTGCCGCAGCGGTTGCAGTGAATAATTTAGTATTGGAAGCAATAGGAAACAGCGTTTTGGCTTGCACCGGCAGTTTTTGTTCCAGATTGCGATATCCGTATCCTTTGCTGTAAATCAACTGATCTTTATAAACGATTCCCAACGCAAGACCGGGTATGTTCCAGTCTTTTAGCAGGCTGTCAATATACTTATCTATAGCCGGGAACGTTTTTTGAAAAGGAGTTTGAGTGAATGATACGGAGAAACAGAATAAAAAGGATAAGAATGCTAAACTTTTCATGAGCAGTTATTTGATAGCACCGAATATACTAAAAGTGTCTGAACTGTGATTTAGATGATTTAATGATGGACTATGATTGTTGCATGTCATAGTCCATCATTAAATCAGCTAAATCATAGTTAAAAACACCTGCTACTATTCAATCCGTAAATTCACATTAAATAAATTGCAGATGATTAAAACAACAAGAACCGATTCAGACAATGAGGATTTTATTGCCCTGGTGAAACAACTTGACGCCGACTTGGCGAGGCGAGACGGCAACGACCATTCATTTTACGCCCAATTCAATAAAATTGATAAAATCAAATGTGCAGTCGTCGCATACGAAAATGGCACCCCGATAGCTTGCGGCGCTATGAAAGAGTTCGCTCCCTACACTATGGAAATTAAAAGAATGTACACATTGCCTGAAAACAGGGGAAAAGGAGTTGCCACAAGCGTTTTGAACGAACTGGAAAGATGGGCAACTGAATTGTCCATTACAAAGTGTATGTTGGAAACCGGCAAACGCCAGCCGGAAGCCATCCGATTATATCAAAACCACGGCTATATTATTATTCCCAACTACGGACAATATGCCGGAATTGAAAACAGCGTATGCTTTGAAAAAGAACTGAATTAGTACTTTTTCATACAACCGCACGTTATTTTATAATACCATTCCTCAATTTAATAGATTTTAAAAAATTATGTACAAGCTATCAATCGTTTTACTGACACTTTTCTTTTTTAACACCGCCTCAACCATAGGGCAAACTACTTATAAAAAATACTCCAACAATACTTACAAAGTTTCTTTCGACATTCCGAACTACTGGGCTATACAATTCAGTAAAGAACAGGCCGGCTTTATTTGCGCCCCCATAACAACTGCTGAAAAGACCATCTATAAAGATTGTTTTGAAGGAATTGTTTTTCGGATGTTCTTTTATAATTCCACATTAGACAGCACTTTAATCAATGACGGATACACGAAAACCGGAAACACCTATTTTACAACAGACCGTGTAAACAACCAGGTTAAAACTGAAAATATTAAAGGATCAAACTGGACAGGCATTTATCACAATAACATCTGCGGAATCAGTTGTAAGTTGAAAGGCGTACAAGGGGCTGGCGGACACTGCCAGTTCATCTATTTTTCCAACGGCAAAACCACTGTATGCATCACTACAAATGGAAAAGAACTTAAGGATGAAATTTTAAAAAGATTGAAAACCAGTTTTCGTTTTAACTGATAGCTTTTAAAGTAACAGCCTCACATCGTTTCAGTTATCAAATAAATAGTTATCTTAAGAAAACTATTGAACTGAAAATGGCTGATTACAAAAAATATTTCAAGGCTTCAGTAAAAAACAGGTATCCCGATGATTCGGATATTTTAATTGAAGAAATAGATAAAAACTTTAAGATCATTTCAAAAGACACCGGCTTTGCTTTGCATTCAGCCAATCCTATTGACAGAAGGCTTAATTTTAGCGCATATTTTTTAGCTCTTGTTAAAACATTAGATGCACGAGGCGAACCTTACGAAGCAATAAGAAGCATTTGTCTTGATATAGTACTGGAATACGTTAAACCAAAAAACAAATTCCAGTTATTCTTAAAACGGCTGCCGGCAAAACTTGCAGGCACCTGGCTGGCAAGCCTGTTCATTAAAGTAATAAGTAAGAAATTCGGCCGCAAGGCACACCATGATGGTTTTGTTGCAAAAGTTATAACCGATAAAAGTGAAACATTTGGTTTCGCCTATGGCTTCGACATTTTAGAATGTGGCATTTGTAAACTTTTAAAAAAGCATCATTACGAAAAATACGCGCCTATACTTTGTGAAGTGGACCAGGTAACATCTGCATTGGCCGGACTGCAACTCATCAGAACAGGAACCATTGCACTGGGTGCTAAAAAATGCGATTTTAGATTTAAAAAAAACACCTGAACATGCCTTTTCTCTGCGATTACAAAAAATCACTTCAACTTAACCACCTTCATCACCTTCGATGGCACGCCGTTGATACAGGTTGCTTCCATCATCTGATATAGTTTCAAAAGTGTAGGTGCAGACCTAAGTTTATGGAAGGCTACTTAAACTGCTCTTTGAAAACAAGTTGGGGGAATACTATTTGTATTGATAAAATCACCTATAAGGTTTTAAAACCAGCGAAGCGGGCGAGCTTCGCTAGGTGTAAACGCAGGTTCTTCGAATCAGTGAGATGCCAACATTAAGAGCCTGATGATTATCGAAGACACCGAGTTTAGACTTATATGGTTTTTAAAACCTTATAGGTCTATTAAAAACAACATGAAATTGAATATTAAACAAAGATCAATAGGAGTTAATTTTTCAGAGACAGGAGAAGCGCACATAAGGATATGGTCTCCTTTGTCAGACTCTGTACAAATTATTTTAACGGAAAGCAATCAGACATTGTTATTAGTGAAAGAAGAAGCAGGTTACTGGCATCTTAATTCTACATTAATTAAACCCGGAGATCTCTATCAATGTTTGATCGATGGCAAAAAGGCCTTACCTGATATAGTTTCACTGGCTCAACCTGGTGGCGTTCAGGGGCCGTCGCAAGCGGTTGACCTGAACCGCTTTCAATGGCAGGATCATCACTGGCAAAATATACCTCTGGAGAACTATATCTTTTATGAAATCCATACCGGCACTTTCACACCTGGCGGAACTTTTTCCGATATGGAACAAAAGCTCGATTATCTTCTTAACCTGGGTATTACCGCCATCGAGGTAATGCCGGTTGCGCAGTTTCCCGGCACTTTTAACTGGGGTTATGATGGAGTTTTTCCCTTCGCTGTTCAAAATTCTTATGGTGGTGCAGAAGGGATGCAGCACCTGGTAAATGAATGTCATAAAAAAGGTCTTGCAGTAGTGCTGGACGTAGTGTACAATCACCTTGGACCGGAAGGAAATTACTTTGCTGAATACGGCCCTTATTTTACCGACAACTATAAAACTCCCTGGGGACGCGCCATAAATTTTGATGATGCCTGGAGCGACGGAGTACGCGAATATTTTATAGAGAACGCTTTAATGTGGTTGCGCGATTTTCACATAGATGCTTTACGTCTCGATGCAGTGCATGCTATTAAAGACTTTGGCGCCGTTCACTTTCTAAAGCAACTTCGCCAGTATGTTGATGAACTTACGCAAGCTACCGGCAAGCAACATTATCTTATCGTTGAATCAGATCTTAATGACAACCGTCTTATTAATCGGGAACAGGAAAATGGTTTTGGTATGGATGCACAGTGGCTGGATGACTTTCATCACTCATTACGGGTGGCAGCCGGTGAGCCGCCAACAGGTTACTACGAAGATTTTGAAGGACTGGCTCACCTGTCTAAATCGTACAGGGATGCTTATGTGTACAACGGGCAGTTCTCTAAACATAGAAAGAAATTATTCGGTAACAAAGCGGAAAATAATCCCGGAAAACAGTTTGTTGTTTTCTCGCAAAACCACGACCAGACCGGGACCTGTTGGGATTAGATGAAAGCGCGCGAATGAACAAACCATCATCTGGCAGCGACAACTGGAAATGGCGCTTGTTGCCGCAACAACTCAATGAAGATGTAGCGGCACAACTAAGGGAATGGATGTATGTTTACAATAGGGGCTAACTGAAACGTCTAAACGAGGTTCAACCTGTGAGGTTTCTACAGAACTCACAGGTCTGAAATACAGGTTGTACCCTCATTCAAGACCTGTGAGGTCTTTCAAGACCTCACAGGTCGAACCTCATTTTTAAACAATTTTCAACAATGATTAAAAAGAAGAAATCGATTTTGATTGGCCTAACGGTGATTGTAGGAGTAATTATCGTCTGGACTATTTTTCATTTTATAAACAGGGAAAACGAACTTGACGCTCTTAACAAATATACCCCTACCGATTCTATCGGCAGACTCTGGTATAAAAGTGCCGTTATTTATACATTGGATGTGGAAGTGTTTAAAGATTCCGATGGAGATGGTATTGGTGACTTTAAAGGCCTCACCCAAAAATTAGATTATATCGATTCACTTGGCGCCACTGTTATCTGGCTGGCGCCATTTCAACCAACTCCTAATATGGATGACGGCTATGATGTTACCGATTTCATGGGCATAGATAAAAGGC
>CAXTDO010000331.1:0-6870 GCA_964242315.1 uncultured Flavihumibacter sp. | reverse complement strand
TTTACAGATTGTATGGCAGGCTTCTTAGAAATTAATGTTATTGCCAGGTGGGATAAAGGATCGTTAACACATCCGCAAAATTCTGAAAATTTTCTTCTAATCCTGTGAATCCTGCTTCAAAAATATTACATTAGCGCTATGGAAATAAACAAAGCGGCAATAGCCATCCAGTTCAGAGAAGCAGGTGCTACAAGGAATAAAGATAATGCTCATGTAATTATCAGTAATGGAAACTGGAAGCTGGTAAAAGAAGGTAATCAAAGGGCCAGCTTCATTTACCCATCAAAGGAAGAAGCCATAGTGGAAGCAAAAAAATATGGTAAGTCAGGCAATGCCAAGGCTATCATTGTACATAAGTCTGATGGAACAGTGGATAAAATATTCCATTATTAGAATCTGACGAATGTCGTTTGAAAAGAATGTATTTATTAATTGTCCTTTCGATGAGAAGTACAAATTACTGCTGAAGCCGATTCTGTTTACAATTGTCCGTTGCGGACTTAACCCCAAAATTTCAGAAACAGAAGATTCAGGAGAAACCAGATTAAGAAGAATTGAAAGGTTAATCGAAAACTCCAAATACAGCATCCACGATCTCTCCCGGATGCGCGCCACTTCAAAGGGAGAACTTCCCCGTTTTAATATGCCATTTGAGTTAGGTCTTGATTTTGGCTGCAAAAGATTTAAAGGCGGAGACCACTCAGACAAAAAATCACTGATACTTGATGAAGGAAAATATCGGTATCACAAGGCACTGTCTGATATCTCAGGCAACGATATTGCATTTCATGATTCGAATCCCGAAAACGCCGTCAGAGAGGTAAGGAACTGGTTTAAAAAAATAAATCCTTCTCAAAAATTAGACGGCGCCGGTAAAATATGGCTCGATTTCAATGAATTCAATACTTATCTAATTATAATAATCAAACAAAACAAATTAAATAAGGACGACATCAGTAAAATGCCCTGGAGCGAATACATCTCTTATATTCTGGAATGGTCTGAGGGAAGCAGCAGGTTAATGATTAATGATTAATTATTAACGGATAGATGCTACATTTTTAAGTGTATAAAATATAGAGAACTTACCGTTAATAATTAATCATTAATAATTATCTCATTGCTTCCAGCACTCGCTTCACCATTCCATCTACCGCATTGTTCTCAATCCATCTTACTACCATTACCAGTTGATGGCCGGGATCTGCGTAGATGATGTTGGTGCCGTTTCCGACATGTATGAAAACATCGGCGGGAGCGCTGGGTACATACTTTTTATCGGTATTTAGAAACCAGTTCATATAACCATAAGTTGGTTGAGCAGTAGTAGGTGTGCGTGCCTGCTTTACCCATTGTTCGGAGATCAATTGTTTTCCGTTCCAGTTGCCGTTATGTAAGGTGAGTAAGCCGAATCTCGCCATGTCATAAGCATTGATAAACATACCGCCGCCCCAATGGCCGCCACCGCTTACCGATTGAACAGCTTGTCCGTCGAGCACGATCCATGAATTACGATAGCCGGTCCAGCGCCATGTTGTAGACGCACCGATGGGGTCCATAATTAACGTTTTAAGAACCTGAGGTAAGGGCTTACGCCACACGCTCGTGATTGCCAGTGCCAGTGCATTCACGCGAACATCGTTGTATTCCCATACGGTGCCGGGAGCATTTCTCTTGCGGGTCATCCATTCGGCAGGATTGTTGGACGGACGATCTGCCCACTCTGGTTTGCCCCAGAGAGTACCTTCCCAATCACTGGTCTGACGAAGCATTACATCCCACGTAAGGGTACGGTTATGCTCAGACGAAAACGGATATAATAGTTGTGGCTTTCCAAATTCTTCCGCCGGCCTGTTAACAACACGCGCATCATATACTTCAATAGGCGGCACATAGTCAACAACTTTATCTGATACAGATTTTATCAGGCCCTGATCTACTGCAAGTCCTACCACTGTAGATAAAAAACTTTTGGTAACGCTATGAGTCATATCCACTCTGGATGGTGCTCCCCATTCTGCCACAATATAACCTTTGTAAATGATCACGCCTGTTGGATCGCCACGGTCTGAGAAAGGCCCGACACCTTCACCAAAAGGTTCTTTGCCAAAGCTCATGGCCTGAGACAACTCCATGTTTCTTGATGCTTTGGCTTCATGCTCAATAGCAAAACGAATGGCTTCCTGAAGCTTCATTGAATCAATGCCGCTATCTTTCAGCGATTGACGTATCCAGTTGCCGGCTTCGGGAAAATAATCTCTATTTACATCAGCAGCCCTGGTTTTTTGTGCGTGTAAGTTGATAATGCAGAGTAGCATTATCATAATTATAATAAAGTATGGCTTCATGCATTTTAATTGTCTGAATCGTTGATGCAAATGATTATATTGATTTTTATGAGTGCTGATCTTTTATCATATTCATCCCTTAATCACTTTCATCAACGGTTCAGACAATATTCCTGCACTACATGCTCGCATGCAGGTAATCCTTTAACTGCGAAATCGTTTCTTCATGACCCACGATAGTGGCTTTTACCAGGTCACTAATGGAAATAATGCCGAGTATCTTATTGTTCTCAAACACCGGGAGATAACGGATGGTATTTTCTGACATCAGCTCCATACAATGCTCGATAGAATCATCCGGAGATACAGGCGGGAAGTCTACCGTCATAATTTCTTCAACTTTGGTATCAGTAGATGACTTTCCTTTTAGTATCACTTTGCGGGAGTAATCCCTTTCTGTCATGATGCCCACAAACTGCAGGCCGTCCATAATCATCACGGAGCCTATGTTTTCTTCGGCCATCAATTTTAATGCTTCTAAAACGGCGGTGTCGGGAGAAATAGAAATTATGTTTCTTCCCTTGTGGGATAGAATGTCTGATACTTTTTTCATGTGCAAGTGATTTAGGGATTTAATCTGGTTGAAGATAAAAAAAATACGGCAATATGTAAAAATGTTTTGACGATCGGCTATCAGGTATGAGGTATGGGGTATGAGATAAGAATAATGAATTATGAGTTGTAGCATACTACACCTCATACCTCATACCTGATTAACACTTCTCCAACGCCTGCAGGATATCGTTCAGCACATCATCTGCATATTCCAGTCCAACAGAAATGCGGATCAGTCCCGGGGTTATGTTTACGGCTGATCTTTCTTCATCGGTTAATTTAGCGTGTGTGGTGCTGGCCGGATGAGAGGCGATGCTGCGTGAATCACCCAGGTTAGCGGTAAGCGTTAGCATCTCCAGGCTGTTTAAAAAGTTGCGTCCGCTTTCCAGTCCGCCTTTTAAATCAAAGCATACAATACCACCACCGGTTTTCATTTGTTTTGTAGCTACCTCATATTGAGGATGGCTTTGTAAAAAAGGGTATTTCAACCATGAGATCTTTTCGTGACCATCGAGTGCTTTTGCAATATGCAAAGCATTGTCTGCATGACGCTGCATACGAACATCCAGTGTTTCCAGGCTCTTACTAAGTATCCATGCATTGAAAGGCGCCATAGACGGACCGGTACTCCGGCAAAACAAATATATCTCGCGAATAAGTTCTTTTTTACCGGCAATAACCCCGCCTAATACTCTTCCCTGTCCATCAATCCACTTGGTGGCCGAATGCACTACCAGGTGCGCACCAAAATCTATGGGGCACTGGCTTACCGGGGTGGCAAAGCAGTTGTCGACGTTCAGGATGATATTGTGCTTGGCTGCAAGCTTACCTGCAAATTCAAGGTCAATGATATCAAGACCGGGATTGGTAGGTGTTTCCAGGTAAAGCATCTTTGTGTTAGGTTTGATAGCGGCTTCCCATGTTTCGGGAGATGAAGCGCTAACATACGAATACTCGATACCGTAACGGGAAAGATATTTGGTGATGATCGTATGCGTACTTCCAAAGATTGAATTACAGGACAGCAGGTGATCGCCTTTTTTTAGCAGAGCCATGAAAGATGCAAACACAGCGCTCATTCCTGATGCGGTTGCATAGGCGGCTTCAGCCCCTTCCAGCGCGCAGATCTTTTCGGTAAATTCCTTTACATTCGGATTGCTGAAACGCGTATAAATATTGGCATCTGTTTCATCTGCAAACGCTGCGCGCATATCCTCTGCATTATCAAAAAGAAAACTGCTGGTAAGATATAGCGGAGTGGAATGCTCCATCTGGCTGGTGGTTTCCGATTGTATTCTTATAGCGTTTGTTATCCTGTTTTGCTCCATTGGTTGTAGTTCGAGATTGATGATGTTATTAAAGATGTATCTCCGATTCGCTGTCAGCTATCAGCGTATATCAATGCAAAAGTTTCTTCCTCATACCTCACACCTCACAGCTAAAAAGTAGATTCTGAATTCACATTGTTTGTTTCGGTATCCGTATCAAGATCGCCCGGCAGTACTTTCACATCCCATTTCAATTCGCAACCGGCTTTACGCAGTGTTTCTGCCACGGAGCAGTATTTCTCCATAGACAGATCCACGGCCCTGCGGGCTCTGGCCGGATCGATATCACCTTTCAATTCAAATACTATGGTAACGTCCTGCCATAGCGAAGGTTCAACACCGGCTTCTCTGTCTCCTACAATGGTCATGTGAAACCCTTCAACAGGCTGGCGTTGTTTTTTTAAAATCGAAACGATATCGATGCCACTGCAACCGCCTAGTCCCATTAGTAATAGCTGCATCGGACGTACCCCGAAGTTGACCCCACCGGTTTCGGGACTGGTATCTATTCTAATCGTATGACCATTGGCGTCTCTGGCTTCAAAGCCAAAATCGCCCTGTACCCGGTCGACTTCTACTTTTATCATTTCTTAATCTTTTTTACAAATGTAATTCACATAGACCTTTACTTTGCGTTCTAAAACAGAGAATCTATTAATGAACCATTTTTCTTACAGCGAGGCTTTTGAATTAGAAGGGGGAAGCGTGCTGCCGGAAATACAGATTGGCTACGATACTTATGGCAGTTTAAATGAAGATAAGAGCAATGTGGTGTGGATATGCCATGCACTGACAGCCAGTTCGGATGCAGCAGACTGGTGGCCAGGTGTTGTAGGAAGTGGAAAAGTAATCAATCCTGAAAAATATTTCATCGTCTGCGCAAATATACTGGGCTCGTGCTATGGTACTACCGGACCGCTAAGTATTAACCCGGTCACTAATGAGCCTTACTACAGTAATTTCCCTTTAACAACAATAAGGGATATGGTAAAAGCCCATATATTGTTGCGAAAACACCTTGGCATTGAAAAGATTTATTTACTCGTGGGAGGCAGCATGGGTGGTTACCAGGCGCTTGAATGGGCAGTTATGGAAAATGACCTGATAGCCAATATGTTCCTGCTTGCAACTTCCGCTTCGGAAAGTGCCTGGGGAATCGCTACACATACTGCCCAGCGTTTGTCTATAGAAGCTGATGGAAGCTGGCTGCAGCCATCACCGCATGCAGCATCTAAAGGATTGAAAGCAGCAAGGGCAATTGGCATGCTTACTTACCGCAACTATGGAATACTGGTGGAAAAACAAACTGATACCGATACCGAAAAACTGGATAATTATAAAGCCTCTTCTTACATCAACCACCAGGGAGACAAGCTGGTGAGCCGGTTCAACGCTTACAGTTACTGGCTGCTTACCAAAGCAATGGATAGTCACCACCTTGCAAGAGGCAGGCCGCAGGGACTTAAAGCCGTGCTTCAAAATATTAAACAAAAAACACTGATCATGGGCATCAGTAGCGATATTCTTTGTCCGCCTCACGAGCAGGAACTTCTTGCGCATCATCTTGGGCATGCAACGTTTATAGCCATTGATTCAGCTTATGGGCATGATGGTTTTATGGTGGAGTATGATAAGATTTCTTTTTATCTGGCGGCCTGGCTGGAAACGGAATCCATTAAATAATAATTTTCTGAACTGTGATTTATTGATTTTATGATGGACTATGATTGTTCACGTATTATCATCTATCATAAAATCAATAAATCACAGTTCAAAACGCTTTAACACCAAATGCCCCAGAATCATACAGAAAATACCAAACACAATCAGCAAAACAATCTGCTTCCAGCTCTGTTTTTTTGACTCAGGCTGTGATGATAATATTTTAGTTACCTCGTTTAAGGTGTTAACCTTTGAAGCAAAATCACCCTTAAGCTGATTGCGAATGCCCTGCATGTTTGTCAACACCTCATCCAGCTTATCGGGAAGCAGCTCATTGAATGTTTCTTTTAACCTTTTGGCGATGGTGGGGGATTTCCCATTTGTAGAGATGGCTATTTTAAGATTGCCTTTCCTAACGACAGAACTCAGGTAAAAATCGCAGAGATCGGGCTGATCAGCTACGTTAACCAGCTTGCCTTTTTCTTTTGCAACCGCACGAATTGTCCGGCTCGTAGCCGGATCGTTAACAGCAATGATTGCTACGTCGATGCCGTCAAGATCTGTCTTTTGAAACGGGCGCTGAATGAGTTCAATATTAGTATGATTCGAAGCCGCATCTATAATTGCATCATTTATAGTGACAGCCACTAATTTAATAGTAGCAGCAGGCGAATTGTTTATAATGGCCATTAATTTCTCCAGTCCTACATTTCCACCGCCAACAACAAGCACCGAAAGATATTCCAGCTTTAAAAATACCGGGAACAAATTATTGACTGTTTGAGGGAGGCCTTTATTAGATGAGATCGATTGGTGTGCGGGTCCATTATTAACCATGATAAAGCTTAATAATACAAAGATAAAGAACCGAAAATTAAGGCTGAAAGGGTTTTTGGAATCTTACATTCTTAGGTCATGACCAAAAAGGCCTGAAAGGCCGGCATATCTCAGCGATGGGCAACGCCCATCGATTACAG
>CAXTDO010000330.1:0-6873 GCA_964242315.1 uncultured Flavihumibacter sp. | reverse complement strand
GGAAATAGAAGTCTATCCGTTAAATACTTTCTTTAAAGAAATATTCCTGGTTTTAGCAACTCCGATTGGTTCCTTCAACATCGCTAAGGCTTTAAAAGTTGCCTTGATAACGTTGTGTGGATTAGCCGACCCAAGAGATTTCGCCAATACGTCTGTTATTCCGGCACTTTCCAAAACAGCACGCATACTGCCTCCCGCGATTACACCGGTACCATGTGCTGCCGGTTTTATAAGAACCTTTGCTGCACCATCCTTTGCAAGCTGGTCATGAGGAATGGTTCCATGCATAACCGGCACCCTTATCAGGTTTTTCTTCGCGTCTTCAATTCCTTTAGCAATAGCTTCCTGAACTTCTTTAGCTTTCCCTAATCCATGTCCCACAACTCCGCCTTCATTACCTACCACCACCAGTGCAGAAAAACTGAATGCACGGCCGCCCTTTGTTGTTTTAACAACCCTGTTAATGGAAACAACCTTTTCTTTTAACTCCAGGTCACCGGCTTTAACTTTATTTAAAATGACATTTGACATTATAATCGATTTACGATTTTAGAACCAGTTTGTATAATATTCTTTAAAGTACCAACTAAAACTTAAGTCCGCCTTCACGGGCGCCTTCAGCAACTGCCTTAATCCTGCCATGATATAAATAACCACCACGGTCAAATACAACATCACTTAACCCAAGCTCGGTAGCTTTTCTTGCAATTGCACCACCTACCAACTTGCTTTTTTCATACTTAGTTACTTTCTGTGCAAGTATATCTTTGTCCAGTGAAGAAGCGGCTGCTAATGTTTCATTTTTTTCATCGTCAATCAACTGAACATAAATTTCAGTGTTGCTTCTGAACACAGACAATCTTGGCTTCCGGGTAGTACCTGCAATTTTTTTGCGGATGCGATACCTGATCTTTTGTCTGCTTACCACTTTTGCGTTCATATATTTTATTTTGCTTCCCGATACTGCCGGGATATTATAATTTTAAGCCCTACTAACTTTGTAATTATTTACCAGCCGCTTTACCAGCTTTCTTACGCACTGCTTCACCTGAATATCTTACGCCTTTGCCTTTATAAGGCTCAGGTTTACGCAATCCCCTGATTTTAGCAGCCACCTGACCTAACAGTTGTTTGTCAATACCTTCAAGGCTGATCTTTGGATTTTGGCCTTTTTCTGTAAGTGTTCCCAGTTTTAATTCTTTAGGAACATCAAAAATTATATTGTGCGAAAATCCCAAAGCCAGGTCCAGCACATTTCCCTGATTGGTTGCTTTAAAACCCACACCTACCAGTTCAAGATCTTTTCTGAAACCTTCAGTTACACCCTTCACCATGTTAGATAAAAGGGAACGATACAACCCGTGTAATGCACGGTGGCGTATCTGATCAGTAGGTCGTGTAATTTCAACAGCACCGTTGTTTACTGCAACTTTGATATCCCTGTCAATTGCCTGTTTTAATTCACCTTTAGGCCCTTTAACAGAAATAATATTATCATTTCCAACAGCTACAGTTACACCGCCTGGAATAATTACCGGTTGTTTTCCTATACGAGACATAGTCGGTTTTTAATTTAATTTTTATAAAAATTTGATTGTGTTCAGCCACGACTCAGGCTTAATTGTCAATCATTATTATCAGACCGTTTGCAAAAAACGCCGGTCTGAAAATCGGTTAATAGATATAACACAAAACTTCACCACCTACGTTTTGTGTCTTGGCTTCTTTATCTGTCATCACACCTTTGGATGTAGATATAATTGCAACTCCTAACCCGTTCTTAACTCTTTTAAATTCAGCAGGACTGGAATAAGTACGCAAACCAGGACGACTGATTCGTTCCAAGCTTTGAATGGCAGGCTGCTTTGTATCGGGATCGTACTTTAACGCGATCTTGATCAAACCCTGCTTTGAGTCATCTTCAAATTTATATTTAAGGATATACCCTTTTTCATATAATATCTCAGTGATACGTTTCTTCAAATTAGAAGCTGGTATTTCCACAATCCGATGGTTAGCCATCTGCGCATTCCGGATTCTTGTAAGATAATCTGCTATAGGATCAGTTACCATTGTGTGTTAGAAATTGATAGTTAAAAAAATTACAATGCGATATCCATTTATCACTAATTGCTTGCCGTTCAAAACAAGTACCGCCGGTTTACCAGCTCGACTTGGTAACACCAGGAATTTTACCGGCTAAAGCCATATCACGGAAGGCAATCCTTGACATACCAAAGAACCTGATATATCCTCTAGGCCGACCTGAAATCTGGCAGCGATTTTTAAGACGCACCGGTGAAGCATTTTTAGGAAGCTTATCCAGTGCCTGATAATCACCTTCAGCTTTCAGCGCTGCCCGTTTATCTGCAAACTGAGCCACCATTGCCATCCTCTTCCTCTGCCTGGCTTTTACTGATTCTTTTGCCATATTCGATGTTTATTTTTTATTATTAAGATTCTTTTCAAAAGAACAGACCAATATTAATTAGCGTCTTTTTTAATATTTTTAAAAGGCATTCCCAGCTCCTTCAACAATTCAAAAGCTTCTTCATTAGTGTTAGCTGTAGTTACAAACGTGATATCGAGACCTGTAATCTTATTTACTTTATCAATATCAATTTCAGGAAAGATGATTTGTTCAGTAACACCCAGAGTATAATTTCCACGGCCATCGAAAGACTTATCATTAATACCTTTAAAATCACGAACACGCGGTAAAGCAACTGCAATCAGCCTGTCTAAAAATTCATACATCTTAACTCCGCGTAGCGTAACCCTTGCACCAATGGGCATATTCTTACGAAGCTTAAAATTCGAAATATCTTTTTTAGACATAGTAGCAACCGCTTTCTGACCAGTTATGGTTGTAAGTTCTTCCACTGCAACGTCTACAAGTTTTTTATCTGTTACCGCACCGTTAACGCCACGGTTCAAACAAATCTTCTCCAGTTTCGGAGCCTGCATGATACTACTGTAGCTAAACTTTTTCATTAAGGCAGGCACAACTTCAGTCTTGTACTTATCCGCCAGTCTCGGTGTATATTTATCAGTACTCATTATTTTATAACCTCCCCTGATTTTTTATAAATACGAACTAGTTTTCCATTTTCGCGGGAACGTTTTATTTTAGAACCTTCCCCTGTTTTAGCATCCCACAACATTACATTAGAGATGTTTATTGAAGCTTCCTTTTTAAGGATTCCACCCTTGGTATTCTGAGCAGAAGGCTTTGTGTGCTTGGTGATGATATTAACTCCTTCAACAATCACACGACCCTTTTCCACCAGCACTTCCAGCACTTTGCGGGGTTTTTTAAGGTCTTTGTCATCACCTGAAATTACCACTACGGTATCGCCTTTTTTAATACTGTATTTCGGTTTGAATCTTGTATTCATATAGATTCTATTTATTCTGTTATAAACTGGCCTTTTTTTATGAGGCGCATATGTACAATTATAAAACTTCCGGTGCGAGGGAGATGATCTTCATATAACCCTTATCGCGTAATTCTCTTGCTACAGGCCCGAATATACGGGTGCCTCTTGGTTCCTCTGCCGCGTTTAACAACACCACCGCGTTATCATCAAACCGGATATATGAACCATCTTTCCGGCGTAATTTGTTTTTTGTGCGAACAATAACCGCTTTTGTTACAGTACCTTTCTTTATACCGCCTGCAGGTAATGCATCCTTAACTGTCACCACAATTTTGTCTCCTATCCTGGCAGTCAATTGACCGCTATTTCCAAGAACACGAATACATAATACTTCTTTGGCACCGCTGTTATCAGCTACGTTTAGCCTGCTTTCCTGCTGAATCATTTTATTATATTTTAGATGCCGGACTTAGGTTGAAATAGAATTCCATCTAAAATCCTCTATTATAAAGATTATTACCTACACTCCAAATCTTGATCAACTACGTATTGAAGTGTGTCTTTTTTTATTTAACTTTCTCTAAAACCTCTACCAGTCTCCAGCGCTTTGTTTTACTTAAAGGGCGCGATTCCATTATCTTAACCAGATCACCGATGCTACATTCATTCTTTTCATCATGAGCATGAAACTTTGTAGTCTTTTTTACAAACTTACCATAGATAGGGTGTTTCACTTTTCTTTCAATTGCAACAGTAATGGTTTTAGCCATTTTATTACTGGTCACAACACCTGTTCTAACTTTCCGCAAATTTCTTTCATCCATTTTATTATTTTTTAGCTTTTAAGCTTTGCTGAGCTTAATATGTTGAGGAACTTATTGTAACAGTGATCACTAACAATTTTATACAGCAACACTTTTCTTCTTAAGTTCGGTCTTTAAACGGGCCAGGTCTTTTCTCAAGGCCCTTATACTCATAGGATTTTCCAAAGGAGTAATAGCATGAGCAAACTCCAGTTTTTTCAATCTCATCTCATCTTCCTGAATTCTTGCCCTCAGGTCAGATTCACTCATCTCTCCTATACTTTTTAAGAAATCGATTTTCTTTAACATTTTTATTTCAATTTGAAATTTGAAAACTTGTCTTAGCTTACTCTTTAACGGATATAACTAAGCTGAGTAATCCCTTCTTGTAACAAACTTTGTACGGATAGGCAATTTTTGAGCTGCCAGTTCAAAAGCCTCTTTTGCTACCTGTGCAGGCACGCCATCTGCTTCAAACAAGATCCTTCCTGGTTGTACAACAGCAGCCCAATGATCAGGAGCACCTTTACCCTTTCCCATTCTCACTTCAGCCGGCTTGCGGGTAATAGCCTTATCAGGGAAAACACGAATCCATACACTTCCTTCCCTTTTCATATGCCTAGTTAATGCCTGACGGGCAGATTCTATCTGACGATCAGTTAACCAGATCGGTTCCATGGCTTTCACCGCAAAAGAACCAAATTCAATCGTTGCACCTCTCTTGGTATTGCGCTTCATCCGGCCCCGCTGCAGTTTCCGGTGCTTCGTCCTTTTTGGCTGTAACATAAAGTTGTCAGTTATAAATGATGAGCTGCGATTAATGAACCCGACAGCTCAAATTAAAAATATTATTAAGCACTTATCTTCTGTTGTCTCTTCCTCCACCGCTGTTTCCACCGCTTCTGCCGCCTCCACCGCTACCGCCACGGTCATTACCACCACCTGATCTGTTATCCCTTCTTTCAGGACCTCTTTCTTCTCTTTCACCACCTGGACGCCTGTCTCTTCTGTCGCTTACATCACTCTTTCCACCGACAAAGTTTGGATTCAGGTCTCTTTTAGCCAGTACTTCACCCTTACAAATCCACACCTTGATGCCTATTTTGCCATAAACGGTAAGGGCAAAAATAGAAGCGTAATCGATATCCATACGATAGGTATGCAAAGGAGTACGACCCTGTTTTATTTCTTCTGACCGTGCAATTTCAGCACCACCCAAACGGCCGCTAACCTTTACCTTAATTCCTTCCGCGCCCATACGAAGCGAAGATGCAATGGCCATTTTTATAGCTCTCTTATAATTAATACGATTCTCGATTTGTTTGGCAATGGTGTCCGCCACAATATTTGCATCCAGTTCAGGGCGGCGGATTTCCAGTATGTTAATCTGAACATCATCCTTACCGGTCAATTTCTTCAACTCTTCCTTGATTCTATCTACCTCATTACCACCTTTACCTATTATAATTCCCGGCTTGGATGTATGAATGGTTACTATGAGTTTACCAAGGGTACGTTCAATTACGATCTTTGCGATTCCTCCTTTATTGATACGAGCCATTAAATAAGTGCGGATCTTATGATCTTCAATTAACTTAACGGAGTAATCCCTTTTGTTACCGTACCAGTTGCTTTCCCAACCACGTATAATTCCTAACCTTGCACCAATAGGATTTGTTTTCTGACCCATATTCGGTATTTAGTTAATTTAGTTTAAACATTTTGTTCAATATTCAAGTTCGTATCTAACAGTAATAGTTATGCTTTGGTATCTACCACAACAGTAACGTGGTTACTGCGTTTTCTTACCCGGTAGCCACGTCCCTGAGGAGCTGGCTTCATACGTTTTAACACACGGGCGCCATCCACCATAATAGTTTTTACTACCAGGCCTGCTTCATCGCCACCATCGTTCTTTTGCTTCCAGTTATTAATTGCTGAAAGTACCAATTTACGCAAGGGAACGGCCGGATGCTTGGTGTTATGTTCTAACTCTGCCAATGCTTTTTCTACGTTCAAACCCCTAATAAGGTCTGCAAGCAAACGCATCTTTCTCGGAGAAGTGGGATAGTTTCTTAATTTAGCTACTGCTTCCATGTTATTTTATTCTATGTTTCAGTTTAAAGCTTTACCAATTTGTATTTCGTGGTGCTTATCTTCAACTGTAAACTTTTATTAAGCAACTTTTTTGCTGGAATGTCCTCTGAAATTTCTTGTAGGCGCAAATTCACCTAACTTATGTCCTACCATAAACTCCGTTACGTACACCGGAATAAACTTATTACCGTTGTGAACGGCAAAAGTATGTCCTACAAAATCCGGGGTAATGGTAGAGCGACGGCTCCAGGTTTTGATAACACCTTTCTTCAACTTTCCATCATTAACAGCTAACACCTTTTTTTCAAGATGCTCTGCTACATAAGGACCTTTTTTAACTGAACGAGCCATAATGGTTTCGTTATTTATTATTGATTAGTGATAATACGATACTGATTTACCCGCGAATTATTTAGCTAACTTTTTACCATTCTTTCTCTGGATAATAAGTTTGTCGCTTCCCTTACCTCTTGTTCTTGTTTTCAAACCTCTTGAATATTGTCCGTTCCTTGAACGAGGCTGTCCACCTGAAGCTTTTCCTTCACCACCACCCATCGGGTGATCTACCGGGTTCATTGCTACACCTCTTGTAC
>CAXTDO010000329.1:0-6881 GCA_964242315.1 uncultured Flavihumibacter sp. | reverse complement strand
GAGAGACGTCCTCTGTGTAGCCTCTTCTTTATCTCTGTCATTTTCTCTGTGGTTAAAAAGAAACGAAATGTTACAGACCCCACTATGTATGTGTGTGGGTTTTCTTATATTCTTATCTTTGCAAAACATGGCAAACAAATTGAAAACGAAGAAGAGCCAGGCTCCCGATCCGGACAAGTTAAAAACCGAAAAGGAAGAGCAGGTAAAAGTGAAGGAGTTGGTTAAAGATGAACGTACCTATAAAATACTGGGAACAATTTTTATTCTGATAGCGGTATTTTTGTTCATAGCTTTTACATCTTATTTATTTACGTGGCAGCAGGATCAGGATAAAGCATCTGATGTGTCTATTTTATCCAATTCTTCAAAAGCAAAGGTCGAAAACCTGCTGGGTAATTCTGGTGCTTATGTTTCGCACCAGTTCTTTTTTAATGGGTTTGGCATTGCTTCTTACCTTTTCTGCACGTTCTTTTTTATCATTGGGGTTAATTTATTATTTGGCAGGAAATTATTTTCTCTTGCAAGAAACCTGCGTTATATTATTGTAGGATTACCTGTGCTAAGCATCACCTTTGCCTTTCTTACAAAAGGAAATAGTTTTCCCTGGGGCGGAGCCGTTGGTGAAATAAGCAGCGACTGGCTCACGCAGTTGTTAGGATGGGTGGGCACCGCTATTCTGTTGTTTGTAGCTGGGCTGTCTTTTGTCATCTGGCGCTTCAATCCTGTGTTTGCTGTTCCTAAACTCACAAAAAAATCTCCGGTGCCATCTCCGCTTGATGCAAACAATACCGGTGACTATGAGAGTGATGAAAGCGACCAGGAAGTTAAACTCTACATTGAGGAACCATCATTAAAAGGGAAAGAAAAGAAGAATGTGCTCAAATCGGAAGGAGGAGTAGTGGTAATATCACCAACGGAAGAAGAGAAAAATCCCTATAACGATTTTAAAATTATAGAAAAAGAGATTGAACTGGAACTGATAAAACCGGATCAAGAAGAGTCAACAGAAGAAGAGCTACCACCGCCTTATAAACCAGTGAAAAGCGAAAAAGAATCCAGACCCGCTTCGAAGCAAAAAATGGATGATGTTGAACTGGACCTTGAAATAAAAAAGTATTCGCGGTCAGTTAAAGAGGAAGATCCGGAGGAGGAGGTTCCTGTGTTTTCGCGAACTACCACCATACAGGATAATTATGAACCTACCCTTGACCTTAGTAATTATAAATACCCATCACTTGACCTGTTAGAAACCCATGGCAGTGAAAAAATCGTTCAGGACCCTACAGAACTTGAAACAAACAAAAATCAGATCATCAACACCCTGAAGAACTATGATATTGCCATTCAGAAGATCTCGGCAACTGTAGGCCCAACGGTAACCTTGTATGAAATTGTGCCCGCCGCCGGCGTTCGTATTTCACGCATTAAAAACCTGGAAGATGACATCGCTTTAAGCCTTGCTGCACTTGGCATCCGAATAATAGCACCGATACCGGGTAAAGGAACGATAGGTATAGAAGTGCCAAACGTAAAGAAAACAGTGGTGAGCATGAAGTCACTATTGGCATCTGAGAAATTCCAGAGTAATAATTTTGCACTTCCTATTGCTATTGGTAAAAAGATTGATAACGAAAATTTTATTGTGGATCTTGCCGCGATGCCTCACCTGCTGATGGCGGGTGCTACGGGGCAGGGTAAATCGGTGGGACTGAATGCAATACTGGTTTCCCTGCTATACAAGAAGCATCCATCTCAACTAAAATTTGTATTGGTTGATCCTAAGAAAGTGGAACTCAGTATTTACAAAACAATTGAACTGCACTTCCTTGCTAAATTGCCGGGCGAAGAAGATTCTATCATAACCGATACCAAAAAGGTGATTCATACTTTGAATGCGCTTTGTATTGAAATGGACAACCGATACGATTTGTTAAAAGAAGCCGGCACAAGAAACATAAAGGAATACAATGAAAAATTTATCAAGCGTAAATTAAATCCCCAGAAAGGACATCAGTTTCTGCCCTTTATTGTTTTGGTGATAGATGAGTTTGCCGATCTGATAATGACTGCCGGAAAAGAAGTAGAGATGCCCATTGCGCGGCTTGCACAGCTTGCCAGGGCTGTAGGTATTCATTTGATCATTGCAACGCAACGCCCTTCGGTAAACATCATTACCGGTACTATAAAAGCAAACTTTCCCGCACGTATCGCCTTTAAGGTGTCGTCTAAAATTGATTCAAGAACCATCCTTGATACCGGTGGAGCAGAGCAGTTGATAGGAAAAGGCGATATGCTGATCTCCTATAACGGTGAGTTAACCCGCCTGCAATGTGCTTTTGTAGATACTCCCGAAGTTGAATATGTAACGGAATTCATCGGAGATCAAAGAGGTTACCCTCAACCCTTTTTATTACCTGAGTACATTGATGAAAAGGAAATGGAAGGAAAAAATTTCGACCTGAATGAAAAAGATCCCTTGTTTGAAGATGCAGCCCGCCTGATAGTTCAAAACCAGATGGGATCTACATCTCTATTACAACGAAGGATGAAGCTTGGTTACAACAGGGCCGGCAGGCTGATGGATCAACTGGAAGCTACCGGTATAGTAGGGCCAAACCAGGGAAGTAAGGTAAGAGACGTGCTTATAAAAACGGAATCCGATCTTAATGAGCATCTGCACGATATCATTTAAGTTAGTAACATGTTAAGAATACCTCAGAAATTTATTCATAGCAACCAACAGGGTGTTTACACGCATCTTTACGATACCTTTATAAATCACGCATAACAATACATCCATATGAAGACATGCATCATTTTATTTGTAACTTTTTTAATTATCAGTATCACATCAACTGCTCAAACAAACAGCGCAGGCACAAGCGATGCAGCAGCAAAAACAATACTTGATAAGGTGAGTACAAAGTTTAAAACATTCAAAGGGGTACAATCCGGTTTCAACCTGATAGTGGAAGATGGCAATGGCAAAATTCAGGGTAACAAAAAGGGCATGGTGTTTTTGAAAGGATCAAAGTACCGGGTAAGCATAACCGGCCAGGAAATATTTTGTGATGGTAAGAACATCTGGACTTACGACAAAGCCTCCAACGAAGTAACTATATCTAAGTTTGATCCTTCCGCAAATACCATGTCTCCTCAGAAATTGTTTACAAACTCTTACGATAAAGATTTTTTATACAAGTTGAATGGAGAAAAGAAACAAGGCGCCAAAACAATTCAGGAAATTGAAATGACGCCGACAGATAAGAGTAAGCCCTTTCATAAAGTACTGGTGTATATTGATAAAACCGCTCAGACAATCTATAGTACAAAAGTGATGGAGAAAAACGGTAACAAGTATACTTATACCGTTTCTTCTTTCAGCAATAGTGATATCAACGACAATCAGTTTGTGTTTGACAAAGCCAAGTATCCCGGTGTTGAGGAAGTTGACCTTCGTTGATCAGCTAGTGTAATGTTAATCGTAAGCTGACGTAATACTCTTAGCCGTTCTAACTGTTTTTTTAACCGCAGAGAGCACAGAGGAGGAAATGCAGAGGGCGCAGAGATCATCCTCTGCGCCCTCTGCATTTCCTCCTCTGTGCTCTCTGCGGTTAAAAAAAACTAACAAGGTTAGCCACTACAATTCAATGCGCAACTTCATAATTAGTTTAACACTAGCAACTAATTTAACTTCCCCATCTGAATGAGTTAACATTCAATCCCGCAAGATCCAGTGCCCTGTCTGTAACGGTAGCAGCAACTGCTTCAATGGTTGTAGGTTTGCTGTAAAACGACGGTGTTGCAGGACAAATGATTCCACCTGCAAGCGTTACCGTTTCCATATTGCGA
The DNA here is from genome assembly GCA_964242315.1 of uncultured Flavihumibacter sp. GTDB lineage: Bacteria > Bacteroidota > Bacteroidia > Chitinophagales > Chitinophagaceae > JADCRZ01. The sequence continues at coordinate 3,029 of CAXTDO010000329.1, read as the reverse complement.
ATATGAACCAGGTTATAAGGTGTATCACGTATAACACAGATGAGCTTTCTCCTTTCTTTCAACATTACATCGGCAGCACGTGTAATAAGATCGCTGGATATGCCGGTGGCAATTCTGCCCAATGTACCCATCGAACACGGGATGATGATCATGATATCGAACTGACCTGATCCCGAAGCAAAAGGCGCAAAAAAATCCTGTTGGCCAAAAAAGCTAACAGGGTAATTTTTATATTCTTCATCTTCCAGCTCAGTCTTCCACACTTCACGCGCATTGGTAGTCATCACCACACTTAAGTTATCCCATTGATCCTTCAGAGAAATTAATCTATTCAGAATTACTTTTGCATAAATAGAACCACTGGCGCCTGTTATAGCTACTACAATTTTGTGCATTACACTTACGTTTATTTTAAAGTATCGATGGTTCCTGCAAGAGCCACTAAATGAATATTGTAAAGAGTAAAACAAAAATACTATGCATATAGTTAAGGCAACAGCGGTTATTTTCTTAATACTATGTTTCTTAAGCAGCACTGTTTACGCACAAAGCCAGCAAAGATTATCATGGATTAATTTACAGGATGCTGAGACTGCTTTGAGAAAAGAAGCTAAACCTATTTTAATTGATCTGTATACTAACTGGTGTGGATGGTGTAAAGTAATGGATAAAAAAACCTATTCCAATAAGAATGTAACTAGCTATTTGGGTGAAAGATTCTATACGGTAAAATTAAATGCTGAAACAAAAGAAAGAATTTTATGGGCAGGAAAAACCTTTGACTTTAATTATTCAAATCAAACAAATGATATAGCCCTGTACCTTACACAAGGCAGATTGTCTTATCCAACTACAGTGATAATACCAGCTAATGGAGGCGAGCCCCAGGCAATACCAGGTTATCTTACTCCAAAAGAAATAGAAGTGCTTTTAAAATATTTTGGTGAGAATAAGTTTGGTAAGATTTCTTTTGAAGAATATAATAAATCCTTTAAAACAAGTTGGTGACAGAACAAGTGACCTGGTGTCGTGTCAAGTATGAACTTACGTAATGAAATTGTAGTGGTTAAAAAACTGGTTAAACGGCTAATGGCTATATGTCATTTTGCATGTGATACGACACTAGTGCAGCAACTTCCGTGAATTTTAATAATGAAGTGCAACCATTCATTTTATTTCAATGTCTGTTAAGAAGGTTTTTCATAGGATATTGGAATAAACGGGGCTGGATTTTCATCCTGGCCCCTTTAATAATAGATTTTATTTATTGGATTGTGAGGTTTACCCTTACTTATAAGTTGATTTTAATCAACATTAGCAAGTTATGCCCAAAAATTTTTTATAGATGCAACCAATGTTTCAACTTGAATATATACCTTTGATTTTTCATAGGATAAGGTTTAATGGTTAATGGTATTTGATTAGAGCATCCCGCTTCACGGCGGGATCTTTTTTTAATGATTAATTTCAGTTCTCAGTTGACAAGACAACTAACCGTTAATAATTAATCATTAATAATTAACCTTTACACTTCCGCCATATCCGGAATTTCAGCAACCTTGTATTCACCGGCATCAAGTTTCTTTTTAGTTGCTGAAAATGCCCGCAACGTTAATTCAATATCTTCATCGGTGTGTGAAGCTGTAGGTATCAGGCGATAGATAATTTGTCCTCTTGGAATTACCGGGAAGACTACAATCGAACAAAAGATATTATAGTTTTCACGTAGATCGAGGATCATTGCTGTTGCTTCGGGAACGTCTCCTTTCATAAAAACGGGTGTTACCGGACTATTCGTTTTACCAATATCAAAGCCCCTTTCTTTCAAACCGTTTTGCAATTTATTTACATTGTACCAAAGCTTTTCTCTTAACTCAGGCATTGTTTTAAGCATGTTCATGCGCGTAATCATTCCTTCTACTATAATCATAGGAAGGCTTTTAGCATATATTTGAGAGCGTGTATTATAACGTAAATAAGACAGAACGTCTTTAGGTCCTGAGATAAATGCACCAATGCTCCCCATTGATTTAACAAAAGTGGAGAAGTAAAGGTCAATACCTTCCTGACAACCCTGCTCTTCATCGGCACCCGCACCGGTTGGGCCCATGCTGCCAAAGCCATGGGCATCATCTATTAATATACGAAAAGAATATTTTTCTTTTAACGCTACTATTTCTTTCAGCTTGCCCTGATCTCCTGCCATTCCAAACACACCCTCAGTGATAACCAAGATACCCCCACCAGATTTTTCAATCATTTTTTGAGCACGTAATAATTGCTTCTCGCAATCTTCTACATCATTGTGTTTGTAAGCATAACTGTAACCTAAATGCAAGCGTATTCCATCAACAATACATGCATGGCTTTCTGCGTCATAAACAATTACATCACGTCTATTTACCAATGCGTCTATACAACTCATAATACCCTGGTACCCAAAATTTAATAACATTACATCTTCCCTGTTAATAAATGATGATATGATGGATTCCAGTTTATCGTGCATAGAACTGTTTCCACTCATCATACGTGCACCCATAGGATACCCCATTCCCCATTTTACAGCAGCGTCTGCATCGGCCTTCCTTGCTTCAGGGTGATTGGCCATTCCAAGGTAATTATTTAAACTCCACACAATTTTTTCTTTACCGCGAAAGAACATCCTGTTACCGAGCTCACCTTCTAATTTCGGAAAGGCAAAATAACCATGAGCTCTTTTCATATGCTGACCAATCGGCCCGCCATCCTTCACTAATTTGTCAAATACATCTGCCATATCGTTGTCTTCTTTATATTTAAAAATTGCGGCTAAGGTAATGCTTTTAATAAAATTTCCTGTCTTTAGAATAGGCAGGACTTGTTTTGCCACAAAGGCACTATAATGGTTAATGGTGAATGGTTAGTTGTTAATTTTTGTTGATTTTATAACGTGTTCCCCTAAAAGGAATATCCATTTTATAGTTTCAATCAACCATTAACAACTAACCATTCACCATTAACCATTATAGTGCCTTTGTGGCAAAACA
>CAXTDO010000328.1:0-6894 GCA_964242315.1 uncultured Flavihumibacter sp. | reverse complement strand
GGTAAACACCATCCTTTTCTTATCATAAAAAAATGTCTTCCATTTCTTAATGGTTGCAAAGAGTAAAAATATTATAAAGAAAAAATAAAATTTAATCCATTGCGAGTTGTTGAAGAACTCTCCGGTAAAGTCGGCCAGCGAAAAGCGGGAAGTATGCGGAGCCTGACCGTAATTAAACCAATAACCAAAGCCATATTTTAAAAACGGAAGAATAAGAATAACGCCGGTTAATCCAATGCTTCCTAAAAATACCGGCACATGAAGCCATTTCTTTTCCTCCAAAGAGGCATACAACACAATGAAAAAGCATACCAGGAAACCCATAGCGCCGGCATCCTGTTTGGTAAAGAAAGAAAAGAATACAAAAACACCGGATAAAATCAACCATATATATCGTTGCCGGTTAGCCGAAACAAATAAAAACCTGGTTAAAAAAGCAAGCGCTATCAGTTCATATACAATAACCGTATGATTGTACCAGGGCCAGTAATTCAGGAATGAATAGGAGATACAAAACAGCAGTACCGCCAGGAAACGGATACCAGCCCGTACAGAAAGATTTTTTAAAATAGCCCGGAAAGATAATCCAGCAATGATGTTTATGAATACCTGTGCCTTTACAAGCGACATCATATAAGGACCAAAAAGCTTAAAAAAGATACCGGGAATCACCCAATACATAAATCCCATAGGAAGACCAAAATCTTTATAGGGCACCTGTCCTTCGTACAACCGGTATGCCCCCTCATAAGATAAAAAAATATTTAACCTGTACGGAAATACGTTTCCCAATAGAGGAAACAATGCCAATACAACAATTACCAGAATTTCAGTTAACGCCAACCATTTCTTCATGAAGATGTATTTTAAGCACAATGAATTAAGCAATAGAACGTTTAGAGCATGACTATCGGCTATCGGCATTCAGCCAGCAGAAAACGAAGCCTGACATATTACATGGTAGCTGTTTGCCAAATGAAAAGCGCCAAACGATAATTGCATAACGATAGTGTTATGTGAATTATTTCTTTCAGACAACCTTGTAGGATATGCTTCTTTATGATAGCTGACAGCGAAATGCAATAGACATTTACACGTTAATCCTCCAAAATTGCTCTGATTCGTTTTATACAGTATCTTGTTGACCCGCTATCAAATGATAAATGAATAACTATATAAAATTGTTGCGGCCAAAAGACTGGGCCAAAAATACATTTCTTTTCATTCCCGTATTTTTTGCAGGAAACTTATTCAACGTTCCCAAACTGGAACATCTGATCGCAGGCTTTTTCTCCTTCAGCTTTGTGGCCAGCACCGTTTATATACTCAATGATTACCGTGATATGGAGGATGATCGAAAACATCCGGTAAAAATGAAACGGCCCCTTGCAGCAGGTACTATCAAACCGGTCACTGCCATAGTGATCGCTGCCATCTTATTGGTTGCCGGTTTTAGTATCGCTCTTTATGCCGATCCGGGATATCTATTCCTCTCCATTCTGATTTTCTATTTTACGCTGAATATAGGCTATTCGTTAGGGTTAAAAAACATTTCGGTGCTTGATATTATTATCATTGCCACCGGCTTTGTTCTGCGTATCAAAGCCGGCGGTTATATTGCCGGTGTAGATGTTTCTCCATGGCTCACCCTAATGGTATTGCTGCTGTCGCTGTTCATGGCTATTGGTAAAAGACGCGATGATATTTTGATTAAGCTCGAAACAGGGTCTGACATGAGAAAATCCATCAAGGGGTATAACCTGGAATTTTTAAATACCATGCTGGGGTTATTAAGCGCCATTATCATCGTCACTTATATTATGTACACACTTTCTCCCAAGACTTACGAACGGCTGCAAAACTATCATCTGTATTATACGGCTATCTTTGTAATTGCAGGGATGATGCGGTACCTGCAAATTATCCTGGTACAAAACCAGGCCGGTTCACCAACTGAAGTGTTGTATAAAGACCGGTTTATTCAGGTTACTTTGTTGCTTTGGGTGGCCAGTTTTTATGTGATCCTGTATTTAAAAAATGTTACAATTTTTAATAGTTTATGAAAAAGAAAATTGCAAACTGGGGTAATTACCCGGTGATGGAATCAGATGAACGTACTTTTTCATTCGATAACCAGCTACAAAATCTGGTAAAAGAAGCCGCCAGCTTCATACCCAGGGGAAATGGCCGTTGTTATGGCGATGGTTCGTTAGCAAGTAAAACCATCTCTACTTTAAAATACGACAAGATACTTTCTTTTGATACTGCAAAAGGGATTTTGGAATGCGAGAGCGGTATTACACTGGATCATATATTAGAAGTTACAGTACCAAAAGGCTGGTTTTTACCTGTTACACCCGGTACAAAATTTATAACTGTCGGCGGCGCCGTTGCCAGCGATGTGCATGGAAAAAACCATCATGTTGATGGCGCTTTCTCACAACATGTACTCGACATGGATGTGGTATTAGGTAATGGCGAAACCATCACCTGTTCCTCCACCAAAAATACGGACCTCTTCCGCGCAACCTGCGGTGGAATGGGTTTAACAGGGATAATTACCCGTGTAAAATTTGATCTTAAAAAAATTGAAACGGCTTATATCAAACAAAAACAAATTAAGGCCGAAAATCTTGAAGAAGTCATCCGACTGTTTGATGAATACAAGGATTATACGTATTCGGTTGCATGGATAGACTGTCTTAAAAAAGGAATTCATTTTGGAAGGAGCATCCTGATACTGGGCGAACACGCAAAGCCTGCTGACTTAAATGCAAAACAAAAGAAGTTGCCGTTAGAGGTTTCAAAGAAGAAACAAATTCCATTTCCGGTCAATTTACCTTCCTGGGTATTGAACTCTGTTACAGTGAAAGCCTTTAATTTTTTGTACTATGGTAAAAACTTCAAAAAAGTTATCGATAATGTAGTGCCATACGAGCCTTTCTTCTATCCACTGGACGCTATAGCCAACTGGAACCGGGGTTACGGTAAAAAGGGATTTGTTCAATACCAGTTTGTATTGCCTTTGCAGGCAAAAGAAGGGCTGGTTGAAATACTTCAAAAGATCAGCGCCGAGGGACTGGGATCATTTCTGGCAGTATTGAAAGTATTTGGAAAGCAGGAAAGCCTGATATCTTTTCCTATGGAAGGATACACGTTAGCGCTCGATTTCCCTGTTCGCAAGGGACTTTTTAAATTCCTCGATGAGCTGGACAAAATAGTGTTGAGATACGGTGGAAGATTATACATGTCGAAAGATGCACGGATGAAACCTGGTATTCTTGAAGCAGGTTATCCCGACCTGGCCGAATTTAAAACAATCATTGAAAGATACAACCCATCAGGGAAAATTCATTCCATTCAATCAGACCGGCTATTGCTAACCAATAAATAATGTAATGCCTACAGCTCTAATTTTGGGTGCTACCTCAGAAATGGCAATGGCCATTGCAAAAAAATTTGGTTCAGAAAAATACGACATTCAGTTAGCTGCCCGGAATATAGAACAGATCAGATCGTTACAATCGGATATATCTATCCGTTATAATGTTGCCTGCACCTGTTATAGTTTTGACGCAGCCGCTTTTAATACGCACGGAACATTTTTCAGTCAGCTTTCGCCCAAACCCGATGTTACCATATGTGTATTCGGATACCTGGGTGAGAACGAGAAAGCAATGCATAACTGGCCGGAAGCAGAAACCATCATTCAAACCAACTATACCGGGGCGGTATCCGTACTTAATATAGTTGCTGCACATTATACAACAACAAAAAAAGGGGTGATTGTTGGGATTAGTTCCGTTGCAGGTGAAAGGGGCAGGCAAAGCAATTATATGTATGGAAGCGCGAAGGCAGGTTTCACTGCTTACCTGTCGGGTTTACGGAACAGGCTTCTTAGAGAGGGTGTTCATGTTGTTACCGTATTACCGGGCTTTGTTTACACCAGGATGACGGAAGAGTTAAACCTCCCAAAACTATTAACCGCAAACCCTGATGAAGTTGGTGTGGCAGTGTACCATGCTGTAATAAAAAAGAAAGATATCATTTACGTGCGTTGGTTCTGGCGGTGGATCATGCTTATCATCAAATTAATTCCGGAACCGGTATTTAAAAAATTAAAATTGTGAATCAACGTATCGCCTTTTTTGATTTTGACGGAACAATCACTACAAAAGATACCTTGCTTGAATTTATAAAGTTTTATAAGGGAACCGGCTATTTTTATTTTGGTTTTCTTTTATACAGTCCTTTTTTAATTGCTTATAAGCTGAAGCTTATCCCTAATTATGTTGCCAAGCAAAAAGTGCTGAGTTTTTATTTCAATGGAGAAAGCATTACCCTATTTCAGAAAAAATGTGATGCTTTTTCTGAATTGATTCTTCCCAAACTCATCAGACCCAAAGCCTTAAAAGAAATTGAAAAGTTGAAAGAAGCAAATGCCGAGGTTGTTGTAGTATCTGCATCGGCCGAGAACTGGATTAGCAAATGGGCTGCTGCAAATGGAATAAAGTTAATAGGCACGAGACTCGCAGTGGCTGATGATAAACTCACAGGCAACATCAATGGTATCAATTGCTATGGTGATGAAAAAGTTTGCAGGATAGAGCAACAGTATGACCTTAAGTTGTTTAAAGAGATATATTGTTACGGAGACTCGGGTGGTGATAAGGCAATGCTGAAGCTTGCAACATTTCCTTTTTATAAGCCTTTTCGTTAAAGAAATTATCTGAACTGTGATTAATTGATTTTATGATGGCCTATGACATAGGTCATAGGCCATCATAAAATCAATTAATCACAGTTCAAACAACTACTGGCTTTCTAAAATCTTCATCAATACCTTCTCTTCCGTGGTAAGGTCCGACTTGTTATCATCGTGTTCAATTACATCCAGTTGATCAATGTATTTTTTCAGGCTTTGATCTTCATATAACGAAAGGATTACTGGGTGAACGTAATACTTTTTACAAACGGTTCGCGTGTTGCCCAAAAGTTTAGCCACGTTATCCAAAGCGGCTACCACATTCTTTTTTGATTCTGTTTTGGTTTCGCTAAAGCCCAATTCTTTAAAAGCCTGTAAGGTCTGTACTGTTCCTGCCCAGGTACGGAAATCTTTGGCAGTGAAATCGCCACCGCTTGTTCGCTTGATGTAGTCATTTACCATTCCCGAGTCAATGCTTTTACTCTCACCTGTATCAGTATAATATTGAAACAATTCTTCACCGGGAATATCTTTACATTTCTGAACAATGTTGGCGAGCTTCTTACTTTTTATATTGATATCATGGCAGACGCCTTTTTTACCTTTAAATGAAAATCTTATCTTCTGACCGTTAATAGTAACATGTTTATCTTTAAAAGTAGTAAGTCCGAAAGAGCCGTACAGCTTTTCGTAAAAACAGTTACCCACTCTTATATTGGTTCGTTCCATCAAACTTACCACCGTAGCCAGTACTTTTTCCAATGGTAATCCCGGTAAACTGATATCCTTTTCTAATTGCAGTCTTATTGTCGGAAGTACTTTACCAAATTCAAGCAGGCGGAAAAACTTGGTTTGATTACGTAACACGTTCCATAGAGGATGATAACGGTATTGCTTACGTTTTTTTGTATCCACTCCGGTAGTTTGCAGGTGGCCGTTTTCCAGTTTACATATCCATACTTCTTCCCAGGCCGGCGGTATTACCAGGCTCTTTATCCTTTGAAGGGTTCGTTTGTCTCTAACCTTTTTATTATCTAAAATAAATTCAAACGAATCGCCTTTTCTACGCCGTATTATTCCAGGTTCAGTATTGTTTACGTATACCAGGTTAACCGCCTCTGCGGTTTTTATCGGATCTTTAATGATACTGCTGATTTTCCGTTTGGAAAGATTCAATATCGCTGCTTCCGGTATTTGTACGCTTTCACTCATAATTATCCATTAACAATTTCTCCACCATTAGGATGAAGCACCTGTCCGGTGATATAGGAAGATTCGTCATTACTTGCCAGGAATAAATAGCTGGGGGCAGTTTCAACTGGTTCACCCGACCTTTTCATCGGGGTATCGCTACCATGCTTAGTAACTTTTTCTTCGTCAAAAGTTGCTACTATGAGTGGTGTCCAGATAGGACCGGGGGCAACAGCGTTAACCCTGATTCCTTTTTCAATCAAATTTGTTGAAAGGCTCCTGGTGAAAGAAAGTATAGCGCCTTTAGTGCTTGAGTAGTCAATTAAACTGCCACTTCCACGGTATGCTGTTACAGAGGTAGAATTAATAATAGCACTTCCTTTAGCCATATAAGGCAGAGTGGCCTGGGTAATCCAGAACATAGCGAATATATTTGTCTGGAATGTTTTTAATAGCTGCTCTGATGTTATATTCAGAAAATCTTTTTGCTCAAACTGAACACCGGCGTTATTCACCAGCACATCTATTCTTCCAAATTTATCTGTAACCTTTTTTACTGAATCAATGCATGCGGCCTCCTGCGATATATCTGCTTCAATTGCCAAGCATTGCCTGCCATACTTCTCAATGCTTTCGCATGTTATTTTTGCATCCTCCGACTCGCTTAAGTATATAATTGCAACATCAGCTCCTTCTTTAGCAAACAGTACAGCCACTGCCCTTCCTATACCACTGTCGCCTCCGGTTATCAAAGCAACCTTATTCTGTAATTTGCCGGAACCTTTTATTTTATCATTATCATAAACAGGGCGGGGATCCATATCTGATTCCGATCCTGGCAATTCCTGTTTCTGAGGCTTCCTGATTTCTTTCTGTGGATTGTTTTTTTGCATTTTTAGTGTTGTTAAATTACAACAATGCAATAATAATGCTGTAGTTATTATGAATTGCTATCAGCCGTCAGCTATCAGGAAATCAAACACTTACAAGCTTTCCTC
>CAXTDO010000327.1:0-6907 GCA_964242315.1 uncultured Flavihumibacter sp. | reverse complement strand
CACCCCAGATGAAAAACGTGCTTCGCATCGTTTTTCATCGTCCCCTCCTTGAAAAAGAGGGGAACCTGGAACACAAAATTCAAGATCCTTAACTAAAGATATTGGCCTCACGGCACTGTCCTTAAATCTAAGTACCATTTGGTTAAGCTGTAATGCTCAAGCTGATTATATGGTAAACCTGTATCCTGCAAGCAGATGCACGGTGCTTCTCTACAAAGATTTCAAGTTGCCTACTATACCAAAGCTGTATAGAAAGTGATAATTGGTACTCTCCGTTACTTTTATACGATATTGAGAATCAATCATGATAAATGTGTCATCAAAAATTTTGAACTGTAAGCCTGCTCCTACCGGCACTATGGCACCGTAATAGCCTTTATATTTTGATAAACCAATACCAGCACTAAGGTATGGAACTACCCAATATGTATCCGGTAACATCTTGGCGTGAAGCGAGCCATCTACCTCAAGTAAGAAAGATCCGGTGCCCAGTACTTTTCCATTAGAAGCAGTATAGTCGAGGAAAGAACCTCCTATCGTACCTACGAAATCCAGGTTTCTGGATATACCGTTAAAAAAGCTGAACCCTAATCCCGGCGTCATATCCTTAACCTTGCCAAACTTTTTATTTAAAATTGTGCTGCTTAGAGAAGTGTTGTTTACATTGGCAGCGGTTGTAAAATCATTAAAAAAGAAATTGATCCCTAACGATGGACTTTTAACGGAACCCCGGTCCTGACTGAATGCGGTAATAAATATCATCAAGAAAATAACAGACGATAACAGTTTTTTCATGTTCAGGTAAATTTTTAAGGAGAGTAGCGGCAAAAATAGCGGGTATGACCGATATCGTAAAATATTAATTCCCTGTTACTTTGCTTTAGAAACAGTATTGGCTTTACTTAAAATCTCTACCCTGACAGGAAGTAATCCTCTTGCCGAAAATGACAGTTTGAGTGCTGCGGCTTTAGAGAGGTCAACGAGCCGTTTGTTGCGGTAATGCAGGCGGTCAGTCACTCTTACAATAACTGTTTTTTTATTTCGCAGGTTGGTAACTTTAAGCCATGTTCCGAGCGGAACACTGTTATGAGCCGCTGTTAGTTTTGCCTGGCTGAATATATCTCCATTGGCCGTTCGCCTGCCATTGAATTTGTTATGATAAAAACTGGCTGTTCCATATTGCACCCTTGCACTCTTCCTTTTTTTGACGATTTTACCTGATTTTGTTCTGCTTTGTGCGATTCCCGTGAAGGATACGATACATAAACTGATGATAAGCAGGCAAATCGCTCGTTTCATATGACTTAATTATGACGGTGATTGATCTGTCAGCAAAAGCAATAATCACCAGTATGTTAAGCGTAAATGGACGTATTATTTGTTAGTCATTCACGCGTAACTTACCACTGGCTAACTATTGCGTGTGCTAACGCAACTCAAGTGGTTTATCATATCAGATCTGCCTTTCACAGGATGAATGTATCAGTGAATACTCTTTCTGGCAAAATATTTTTCTTTCACTATTCTGTCGTCACCGTAGATATCATTATAAAATTTCAGCCGGCCATCTTTGCCTTCAACGGTAAAATACCTTATATACAATGGCACCCTTGGAAAACCTGTCACTATGTGTTTTTCCTGCCTGTTTATCCATGCCTTTAGGGTATCGGGCGGATACCGCGTTGTGTCGGCACGTACAAGGTAGTTTGATAATTTCTCCCAATCCTGTACCCTAACACATCCATGACTCAATGCACGCGATGGCCTGGTATACAGCCATCTTACATTTGTATCATGAAGGTAAACACTGTATTTGTTGGCAAAATTAAATTTGATAACACCCAAAGAATTGTCGTCACTCTGCTTTTGCCTTATGAGATAAGGGAAATGCTTCTGACTTAAAGAAGCCCAGTTAATAAGATTCGGGTTAAGCACGCTATCATTTCTATCTACTACCATTAAGTTTTGCCTGTTCAGGTATCCAACATCTTTCTGTATCCTGGGAAGCATATCCCGGAAAATGATGCTATACGGAACCGTCCATTGGGGATAGGTAATAAAATTAGAGACCCTGCTGTTTAAAAGAGGAGTTCTTGTTTTTGGTGAACCGACAATTACTTTTGATTGAAACTCCAGCGTGTCTTTATTATAAACATACAAGGTAAAAGAAGGGAGGTTAACTATGATATATGAAGAAGGCAACGAATCAGGCAGCATCTTGTAACTGTCAAGGGTAGCCGCAATGCTTTTAAACTTATCCAGATCCGTATTATTCAAATTTCTTATCAAAGATTCGGAGATCTTGCCTGTTGATTTAAAATTTTTGTTCTTTTGATATTGATAAATGGCAGCGGCTATCTTAACGCTATCACCGGTTTGATCTTCCTTTGGCAGGTACCCGACCTCACCTAATCGTTTTTGCAGTGACTTGATGAATAAGGTAGAATCTTTAAAAGGGTAATAGATATAAGTATAATCTTTAAAATCAGCGGAATCTAAAAAGCTTTTAATATTTTCCCTGATTGATCTATATCCTGTAAAGGGCGGCTCCAGGCGATGAAGCGATTCAATAATTTCATTACCGGCAATAGCCTGATTAAATTGCTGAATAAAATAATCATCATTCAAAAGAGAGTCTTTGCGTACCGTAACGCTATCCCGTTGCAACCTGCCAAGTTTCAGATGTCTGGCAATATCTAAAAAAGCTTCCGTATACAAAATATCGGCCCTTGCCCAGATGGCCGCATCCCTTCTTGAAACAGAATCGCTTTGAATGATGTTTTTAACGGATGCAATGGAGGAATAATTATAGTCGGCAGGAAACAAGCCATACTCTTTAGCATGCTGCACTACGTAAAATAGTGAATCAGCCATAGGCTTCCACTGATCCAGGTGGCTCCATATTACTTTATAATCGTTATTCTTGTAAATGGATTCTATCAACTTCAATGATGAAAGCCTTACTGAATCATTTAATCCGCCTTTTTTTTCAAGTGCATAACTGACTAACTTTTTTAAATTTTCGGTTGTTCTTACTTCTAATTGATCGGGGACTTTAACCACATCTTTTTCAGGCGGTTTATTGGAATGCTTACATGCAAAAAAAATTACAGCAGCGCCGGCAATAAGTAGTACGCGGCGAAGCTGTTGCAACATTGTGAAAGATGTGTTAGTTTGCATGTACGGTATCATCAACTGATCGAAATTCTAACAATATTAATTTTTCTTTTTCATAAAGTCATCTTTATAATTATTAATGATTAATGGTTAATGATTAATTGGCACCTTACGAGATAAATATTATCATGATAATTAAAATCTTACCGTTAATCATTAATCATTAAAAGATTTTTTTAACCCGCTGCTCCAGCATCATCATGTCTGCCAGTACTATAGCAGTTACCGCTTCCAGCACCACAGGAACCCTTAGTGCAATACAAAGATCATGACGGCCTTTTACGGAAAAAGGCTCAATCTCGCCCGATTGCCAATTGAGTGTTTGTTGTTGTTTTGGAGTAGACGAAGTTGGCTTGATGGCAATCCGGAATACCAGTTCATTTCCATTGGTGATGCCACCCACTATGCCGCCGGCATGATTGGTGGTAGTTTTGCCATGTTTATCTTCAATAGCATCATTGTGTTCGATACCAAACATCCGGGCCGCAGCAAAGCCGGTACCGAATTCAATACCACGTACCGCCGGAATAGCAAATACTGCATGACTTAACACAGATTCCACTGAATCAAAAAATGGCTCTCCCAGTCCCACAGGCAACCCGTTAACAGTGCAGGATACAATACCACCAATACTATCTTTTGCGTCTATAGCTTTTTGCAGGCCTTTTTCAAGATCAGTTTCTCCACCAATTTCAACTATATCAGCATGAACCTGTATTGCCGACGAAGAACGGCCGGATTCATCACTCGAAGCAGGCATTAAAGCCAGTAACTTTTTGGCGACAACCCCGGCTGCCACAAGCGCCACCGTTAGCCTACCCGAGAAATGACCACCGCCCCGGAAATCTTCATAACCACCAAACTTTTCATGAGCTACAAAATCGGCATGGCCCGGACGTGGTACCGCCCGCTGCTTTTCATAATCTGTGGAACGTGTATTATTATTTTCAAAAAGAATGGTTATCGGCGCACCCGTGGTTTTATTGTTAAAGATGCCGCTTCTAAAAATGGGCAGGTCATCTTCCTTACGCGGTGTTGTGCCTTTTTGGGTACCACCCTTCCTGCGCTCAATATCCTCCAAAAAATCTTCTACCTGTAATGGCATACCAGCCGGACATCCGTCAATATTCACACCTACACTCTCTCCATGCGATTCGCCAAAAATCGAAATCCTGAATATCCTGCCAAATGAATTCATAACTGCTTCTTTAAAGAACCTTTAAAAGATTACCATTGTTGTCTCAATCTATAACTGAACCTAAAGATTTTATATCGTCAAAAAAATCGGGGTAAGATTTGTTGACTGCCTCCGCATCCTTTATGGTTGTTGCACCCGATGCGCTAAGGGCAGCCACAGCACAAGCCATGGCAATACGATGGTCATGATGTGATTGTACCTGCGCACCTTTTATAACAGAAGCTCCGTGTACCATCATCTTATCTCCATCAAGATTTATAGATACGCCCATCTTGCCAAACTCCTCCTGCAAACTAAGCGACCGGCTACTTTCTTTGTGTGCAAGCCGCGAGACACCTTGTATAATTGTTGTGCCTTCACAATAAGCCGCTAAGGTTACCAATGGAGGAAAAAGATCGGGACAATCCGTAGCATCAAACTGAAAAGATTTCAAACTCGCCGGGCCAACATGAATGCTATTTTCATTTACAATAAACTTTGCTCCACTCTCTTGCATAGCCTTAACAATTGCTTTGTCTGCCTGAGTGGAGTTAACATCCAATCCCTTCACTGCAATATCACCTGCAATGGCGCCGGCCACCAATAAAAATGCACCACCGCTCCAGTCGCCTTCAACGGTGTACCTGCCCTGCCATCCCTCATCAGTAACCGATGTTTGATCGGATTGAAATCCAAAATAAAACTCCTCGTAGTTTTTATTTTCAACATGCCAGCCAAATTGTTTCATCACCTGAAGCGTAAGATCAATATAGGGTTTACTCTTCAGGTTGTTAACCCTGATGGAAACATTCTTTGCACCGGCAGCGCCAAACGCCATTAACAAGCCGGTTAAAAACTGTGAACTGAGTGATCCGTCTATCTCAATGCTTTGAGGCGTTAGCGGCCCTCTGATAACCAAAGGCAATTTTCCACCATTGGATTTTATCTGGATTCGCAGTTTTGGAAATACCTCATCAAAAAAATCCATCTGCCGTGTAAGCAGGCTTCCGGTTCCATTGATAATAATTTCTTCGCTGCTCAACGCTGCTATCGGTGTGAACATCCTGATTCCCAGTCCTGACTCACCACAGTTAAGTTCACCTGACGATGGCATAACACCCGCGCTATTTATGGTAAGAGATCCATCTTCATTGTTCACAACTCTTGCACCCAGCTTTTGTATTACATCCAGAGCAGCAAGGTCATCATTACTATTGCCGGGATTAAAAATTTCAGTTGCCCCCGGCGTAAGCAGAGCCGCCGCACAAGCCCGTTGCATCGAACTCTTTGAAGCAGGAGCCTGAATGATTCCTTTTATTGCGGAAGGTTGAATGGTAACGATCATAATTTATTCAAACATTAAAGTATCCTGTTTAAAAGATCTTGTAATTGAACCAATGGAATTGATTTAATTACCGCACTGCCAATGTTGTTCAAAAGAATAAAATTCATATCGGCGCTTACTCTTTTTTTATCCATCTTAAGAATTTCAAAAACCTCTTTTATATCTACTGACAAGGATACCGGAAGCCCATATTGTTGTAATAAATCTAAAACCCTTTTTGTATCAGCAGGACTAAAATTATTCAGTTCCTCAGATAATTTACAGGCAGCAGCCATGCCGATGCTGATTGCATGGCCATGAGGCAACTCGTACATATTCTCAATGGCATGACCAAGCGTGTGACCGAAATTCAACAGCTTCCTGTCACCCTGTTCAAACTCATCCTGTTCAACAACTGTTGATTTAATAATAACATTACGTTGAATTAAATCTGCAAGCAGCTTCTTATTTTCCCGGAAGTCTTGTAACCGGTGTTGCTCTAACAGCTCAAACAAGCCTGCATCTTTTATGCATGCATGCTTGATAATCTCGGCAAAACCATTCACCCATTGATCTTCGGGCAACGTCTCCAATAAAGAGATATCAAACAATATAAAATCAGGTTGTTTTATCAGGCCGATCAAATTTTTATATACGCCTGTATCTATCCCGTTCTTTCCACCAATTGACGCGTCTACCTGCGCAAGAATAGTAGTGGGAACGAATCCGAACCGTAGTCCGCGCATGTAAACAGACGCGGTAAAGCCGGTGATATCTGTAACTACCCCGCCGCCGATTCCTACGATAGATGTTTCACGATCCGCTTCCAGTTTGATCAGCTCATTAATAAGGAAGTCGACTGTCGCCTGATTCTTATGTTGCTCACCGGCAGGCATCACTATCATTTTATAAACCGATAGTTCAGGATGGCGGCGGTAAACATTTTCGTCAGTAATAATGATCAGCTTATCTGCTGCAACAACACGGGCGAGTTCGGCATAGGGAGCAACGAAAAAATATTGAACTTTCTTACCGGAAAAAGTATACTCAAGAGAAGTCATTCAACATGGAATTTTTGTCAGTAAACGAAAAGGCCGGCATTGAGAGCCGGTCCTTCAACGCTAAAAGTTACGGAAAAGATGATCTCTGTCAGCTTTCAGATTAACCATTCATGATTTTGTTCTGGTGCGTGATACTTTCCATGTGAACGGCATCAAAATATTTTGTGA
>CAXTDO010000326.1:0-6912 GCA_964242315.1 uncultured Flavihumibacter sp. | reverse complement strand
GTGATCCCGCTGGGACTCGGACCCAGGACCCATACATTAAAAGTGTATTGCTCTACCAACTGAGCTACGGAATCGTACTTTACCAGCTCAAAAAGGTTTAACCCTTTTCTGAATTGGGAGTGCAAAAATAAGGATTAAAAGTTCCGAACCAAATTTAATAATCGCTTCAAAAATTTAATGCTACCTGATGTAAAAGGCTTCTGATCATTATAATTCAATTGATTAAACAGTATATCACAGGGGTTACAGCAACAAGATGTATCGATATCTGCTGAAACTGCCGCATTTTAAAAACATCTTCTTGCTTCCGAAATAGCAATACACTACAGTCAAACATAATTACCATATACAACTTCCCGGTTCAAGCTGATGCTCTTATAAACTCTTTTTTTTAACAGTTGTTTCGTGTAGGTTTGTATATTAATAAATAGCAGTAGCAGATATGTCTTCCTTTTTTTTAAATAAAGTGGTGGCTATTACGGGAGGGACCGATGGTATTGGCAGGGCGTTGATTGATGCGCTGGTGCCCCTGGGGGCGAAGGTAGCTACATGCGGAAGAAATCATGATAAACTGTACAGGCTTCAGGTTCAGTATTCTAATGTGCTGATACATGCAGTGGTTTGCGATGTCAGCAAAGAACAGGACTGCAAAGATTTTATAGATTCTACGATAGAAACCTTCGGGGGAATAGACATCGTTATCAATAATGCAGGGATTTCCATGCGTGCATTAGTAAGGGATGCCGATGTAGACGTGATTCGTAAAGTAATGGATATTAATTTTTTCGGAGCGGTGTACTGTACAAAATTTGCACTTCCTTCTATAATAGAAAGGAAAGGCACCATTGTAGGCGTTTCTTCCGTTGCCGGCTATCGTGGATTACCTGGGAGAAGCGGATATTCTGCATCGAAGTTTGCATTACAGGGATGGCTGGAAGCCCTGCGTACCGAATTGATGGAAGAAGTAAATGTAATGTGGGTGTGTCCCGGATTTACCACTTCCAATATACGCAATGCCGCACTTAATGAAAAAGGCAGCGTTCAGGGTGAAAGCAAAATGGATGAATCGAAAATGATGACTGCTGCTGAATGCGCCCATCATATACTGGTGGCCATCGAGAAACATAAGCGTACGATAGTGCTCACATTTACAGGCTTGCGCACGGTATTTTTAAACAGATTTTTTCCCTCACTGGCAGATAAAATGGTACGCAAATTTTTTTTTAGGGATGGCAAACTGGTGAAGTAGGCCGTCGGAATGGTTAATAAAAATTTAATCATACGAGTTAAAACTTACCTGGATTAACAAAATTTCTTAAGGCTGAAGGCCGATACCTCACAGCTGGCAGCTAATAAAGAATTGATGGCATTAGTAACCCTTATTTCAGATATAGGTCAGCAAGATTACCTGGTAGGTGCAGTAAAGGGACAGCTTTTGCAAGTAAATCCTGATTTTAATATCATTGATATTACACATCAGCTTACACCATTTAATTATCCTCAGTCGGCCTATATCTGCCGCAATGCTATCCGTAATTTTCCGGACTTTACATACCATATAATCCTTGTAAATCTTTTTGAAAAGAAACCGGAACAGTTACTGCTTGCTTTTCATAAGAATCAATATATACTTTGCGCCGACAATGGCTTATTGACAATGATACTGGAAGAAACACCCGAGATAGTAATCGGCCTTCCTTTAAGCAAAGATCATATCAAGAATACCGTTTATTGCGCCCAGGTGTTTGGCGAGGCAATTAATTCAATTTTAAATGGCATTTCAATGATGAATATCGGTGTGCCAGACATTGCTATCATAGAAAAAAATCCGCTTCGCCCGCTACTGGGGGAAAACTGGATAGAAGGCCAGATCATCTTCATAGACAATTTCGAAAATGTGATCGTTAATATCCATCGCGACGAGTTTGAAGCCCAACGCAAAGGCCGCAACTTCAGCATCGTTTTTAAAAGAGATGAAATCATTGATAAGATCAGTGAAACGTATGCAGATGTTACCGAAGGTGAGAAACTGGCATTATTTAACTCCGGCGGCTATCTTGAAATTGCTATCAACAAAGGCAATGCCGCCGGGCTTTTCGGATTACACGGCTTTATGGAACAGTCGCAAAACAATTATCTTCAGAACAGGCTGTACTACCAAACGGTGAGGATCTACTTTGATTAATTATTAATGTTTAATGATTAACGGGTAACGGTTGATAATTATAAAAATGATTGAATTAAGCAAACTTACCGTTAATCATTAATAATTAATCATTAGTAATTAACATTACTAACCTAATGTTAAATCTCCTCTTATTCTCAATCCCGCCTCAAGGATTATCGTTTAAAACAGAAGTTATCATTTAATAGTACAGATCATACCTTTATATTTGCCAAGTTTTAAAAGCAAACAAAACATGAATTTTAAAAAAGTGAACAATATTACCGGATGGGTGGTATGTGCCATCGCCTGTACGGTGTATATCCTTACTATGGAAGCCAATGCCAGCCTGTGGGATTGTGGTGAATTTATTTCAAGCACTTTTAAGATGCAGGTTCCCCATCCTCCCGGAGCACCACTTTTTGTAATCCTGGGCAGGATATTTATCGTATTATTTGGCGGAAGCAATCCTGCAAGAGCGGTGAACTTATTAAGTGCAATATGCAGCGGTTTTACCATATTGTTCCTCTTCTGGACTATCACGCATTTTGCCCGCAAGATATTCGCCAAAGGCGAAGAAACGCTTACCGGCAGTGAGATCTTCAGTGTTATGAGCGCCGGTGCAGTTGGTGCGCTTGCCTATACTTTCAGTGATTCTTTCTGGTTCAGCGCTGTGGAAGGCGAGGTATATGCCATGTCATCACTTTTTACTGCCCTGGTATTCTGGGCCATGTTAAAGTGGGAACACAATGCAGACAAAGCAGGAGCTGACAAATGGATCGTGCTTATATTTTTTATGATGGGATTGTCAATTGGCGTTCACTTGCTGAACCTTCTTACCATACCGGCCATCGTAATGATCTATTACTTTAAAAGATTCAAAACTACACCCTGGGGTATCTTCTGGGCGTTCCTTGTAGGGTGCGTCGTTACAGGATTCGTTCAGAAAGTAGTGATTCAGTATACTGTTGAAGGTGCAGGTAAGTTCGATATCTGGTTCGTTAACGACCTTAGTCTTCCGTTTTTCTCGGGCTTTACTTTTTATTTTGTGCTATTGGGCTTCCTGATCTATGTGGGCTTAAGATTATTCAATGCGGCTATTTTAAAGCCCAGCTATATTGCTATGTGGCTGGCGGCTTTTTTTCTGCTGCTTACCTTTCCTTTTGTAAAGTCAATAGGAGGATTTTTTGGTTTAGCTGTAGGAATTGCCTTATTGGCTTACCTGTCTACAACGGTGTATAAAAAAATGGGGCCCATAGTTAAACTGGGATTATGGAGTGTAGCATTTATGCTGCTGGGTTATTCCACCTATCTCACTACGATGATCAGGTCGAATGCCAATCCCACCATTGACATGTATAATGTTGATAATCCTAATTCGCTTGTAGGATACCTCGGTCGTGATCAGTATGGTGATTTTCCGTTGATATATGGACAGGTATTTTCAGCACCCGTTACTGAATATGCACCAACCACTGTAAAATATACAAAAGGTAAAAATAAGTATGAGGAAATAGGTAAGGATGTGGCTCCCCAGTATGCTCCGGAAGATATGATGTTATTCCCACGTGTATGGGATGCAAGTAACGACCAGGGGCATGCAGATTTTTATAAAGAATGGTTGAACCTTGGTGATGGTGAAAGGCCTAACCAAGTTGATAACATAAAGTTCTTTTTTAGTTACCAGTTGAACTGGATGTACCTAAGGTATTTTATGTGGAATTTCGCAGGTAAGCAAAACGACATACAGGGTTTTGGTCCTGGCAATGTAAGAGATGGCAACTGGCTTACCGGAATTTCATTCTTTGACAATTTTCGCCTGGGTGATCAGGATAAAATGCCGGATAGCATCAAGCATAATAAAGCTAACAACAAGTTGTTCCTGTTGCCTTTTATTCTCGGAATTATAGGTGCTGTTTATCATTATAATAAAACTTATAAAGATTTTCTGGTTACGGCACTGCTCTTCTTTTTTACAGGGTTTGCTATTGTGCTATATCTTAATCAGGCTGGTAACCAACCCCGTGAACGTGACTACGCTTATGTAGGATCGTTTTATGCCTTTGCCATTTGGATTGGAATTGGTGTGTTACAGGTAAAAGAATGGCTTGGTAAAAAAATGACCGACAGCTCTGCCAACTACCTGGCGGCCCTGTTATGTTTACTGGCAGTGCCTACCATTATGGGCTTCCAGGAATGGGACGATCATGACCGCAGTAAAAAAGTATTGGCCAGAGACCTTGCGAAAGATTACCTCGAAAGCTGTGCCCCCAATGCCATACTTTTCACTTATGGTGATAACGACACTTATCCTTTATGGTACGCACAGGAAGTAGAAGGCATACGTCCCGACATTCGTGTGGTTAATAATAGCCTGCTCGGTATCGATTGGTATATTAACCAGCTTCGTTATAAAGTGAATCAAAGCGACCCGATAGATGTTATATTTACTCCCGAACAGATACAGGGGCGTAACCGCGATAACGTGGCATACTATCAGAGGCCCGAAGTAAGCGCCACTGCTGTATTTGATTTGTATGATGTAATGAAGAATGTTGTTGCTAGTGATGATCCGTCAGTGAAGGTGGGCTTAACCGATGGTGACAGCATCAACTTTATTCCTACAAAGAAATTTAAAGTAGATGTAGATGAAAATACCGTAAGAGCTAATAAAACGGTAAACGCTGCTGATACTGTAGTAAGTCAGTTACTTATTGATATACCGGAAAAGAAGAATTATATTATGAAGAACGACCTGGCTATATTAAGTATTATCGCTGCTAACAAATGGAAACGCCCTATCTACTTTACCGCGCCTTATTCCGGAACAGAACTCGGGTTCAATCAATACCTGCGTAAAGATGGTTTAAGCTTCAGGCTGGTTCCTGTAAAAAATAATAAGTCTATTAATACCGATTGGATGGTAGACAAGCTTATGAATAAATTTGGTTTTGGCAGCGCCAATATTAAAGGAGTTTATTTTGATGAACAAAACAGGCTCCACCTGAATACCATCCGTATGGCTTACGCAGAAGCTGCTGAAAGTCTGGCTGATGAGAACAGAAGAGACGAAGCAAAGAAAGTGCTGGATAAAGCCGATAAAAACATTCTTGCTGAAAACCATCCGTATGCCATGGTTAGTAAGGGTAATTTTCATAACGGTTATTCAATGAAGTTCCTGGAGGCTAGCTACAAAGCAGGTTACAGAGAACTTGCAGACAAAATATCAAGAGCCTTAAGAAAAGATTTTACCCAGCAGATTACTTATTATAACAGCCTGCCGGAAGGAAAACAGGATGCGATGAGGCAGGAGATACAAGGCACCCAGCAATACCTGCAATATCTCGACTACATAGACGGACAATATAAAGATAATCCCTTACGCGCTAATCCGGAACAACCACAGATTATCAATAACAACCTTGATCCGGGCATCAGAAAATCAGATAAGGCTAAGTAGTTCTTAAACAGGATTTTCAGGATTAAAAATAATGTACAGAATTTCAGTGCGGAATTCTGTACATTATTTTAATCCTGAAAATCCTGTTTTGCTGTTAAAAAAACACTCATCCACTCATGAAGACACAATAAATACCGAACTTCGTTAATCTTTCTTATTTTAGAAAGGTCTTTACTTCAATCCGTTGACTTGACTTATGTTAAATTGCGGATCATATACGGGTTAATTCTATCTCAATATCCTGAAAAATTTAAGAAATCATTCTAAGGTTCTCACACAACTGGTTATAAAACTGGCAATGTTATTGAGCCTCAGACTATAAAATTATTATCGCTTAGGAAATTAATCATTGTAATATGAATATGAACCGTAACCTGATTTATCGCCTGATATTTATCTTTAGTACTGTAAGTTTTTTTTCCTGTTCAAAAGAATATAGTGTTGAATCGGGGGCGTTCACTAAAGCGAAAGGTTCTTTGCATGATAACTCAGGCAACTGTTATACAACCACTGTTTCAGGTAATTATTATACCGGTGTTAAACTTACCGACTCTAACTATCTTCAGGTTCAGGTAAACGTAACGTCAGCAGGCAGTTACAGTATTACATCAGATACGGTAAACGGGTTTTCCTTCAAAGATGCAGGTATATTTAATAACGCAGGAGTGCAAACAATAAAATTGAAAGCATCCGGCACTCCTGTTTTTAATCAAAATACAAATTTTCTTATCAGCTTCGATAGCACATTCTGTAATGTGACTGTTTTGGTGCAGGATAGTACGGGCAGTTCAGGTGGTGGAAGGGCTGATTCCGATACTGCCTGGAGATTTAACGAAGGCTCTAAATACTTTCATGGATATATTGATACGGCTTTTACACAGGACACCATAGTGCAGACGGTGCCTTACAAATCACTACAAATAGTAGGCTTAACTGCCCTAAGGGGTGATTCAGTGTTTATACTTAGCATAACATTCCCTGGTGGGGTAATAAAGCCAGGCAGTTATTCATCTACTTCACAATCTTTATTCAGATTTTTAGGCTCCTACAATTTAACTGACACCCTATATTCAGCAAATTTTCTTACACCATCAGTTAATACAACGGTTCAGGTTACGGCGTATAATTCAACCACAAAAGTTATTACCGGAATTTTTAGCGGAACTGCAAAAACAAAAAGTAACGGTACGGCAACAATTACCTCAGGGAAGTTTGAGGCTAAGCTTAACTAGTTTGTAATAGCTAACCTTGCAAGTTTTTTTTAACCGCATAGGGCACAGAGGAGGAA
>CAXTDO010000325.1:0-6914 GCA_964242315.1 uncultured Flavihumibacter sp. | reverse complement strand
GTGCCACGGAGGTCCACGGAGGAGCTTTCTCCGTGGACCTCCGTGGCACCTCGGCTTTTCCTCCGTGGTTAAAAAAAACAGTGCTATCTCTTTCTCCTCCTACCCTTTGGCTTTACATCTTTTTTTTCCTGCTGGCCTTCCGCTAACGAGCTTACCAATAGCCATTCGTAATCGAGTTGCCTCTTGGTGAGGTTTGCTGAAATTACTTTGATGCGTATCTTATCACCCATCCTGAAGGTGCGTCCGCTGCGTCTGCCTACGAGGCAATAGTCGGATTCAATGTGCTGAAAATCGTCATAGTTATGCAGGCTGTGAATGCTTACCAGACCTTCGCATTTGTGCTCAACGGTCTCCACCCAAAAACCGAATGAAGAAACACCACTTATCACCCCTTCAAATTCTTCGCCCAGGTAGTTCTGCATATACTCTACCTGCTTGTATTTATTTGCTGCACGTTCTGTTTCCATTGCTGCCCTTTCACGGTCGCTGCAATGCTTACATTTGGCCTCCATCTTTTTATCGGGGTTCACATTTTTATCCAATACTTCCTGCAGCACCCGGTGCACCATTATGTCGGGGTAACGACGGATGGGTGAGGTGAAATGGGTATAATGTTCGAAACCTAACCCATAATGACCAATATTTTCTGCAGTGTATACTGCTTTGGCCATCGTTCTTATACCTAATTGTTCCAGCACATGCTGTTCAGGTTTGCCCTTCACTTCTTCCAGCATCAGGTTAAAAGATGCTGCAATACCCTGTGGTGTGGCAGTCTCGAATTTATGCCCGTACTTTTTTGCAAACTCCACAAAAGGTTTCAGTTTCTCGGCATCCGGAGTATCATGCACACGATATGGCATCGGTACAGGCTTTTTATTTATTTTGAACTTGGCTACGTGTTGCGCTACGCCTCTGTTGGCAAGCAACATGAATTCTTCAATAAGCTGGTGCGCTTCCTTGCTTTCCTTTATCATAATGCCAATGGGCTTGCCATGCACATCTAATTTAAACTTCACTTCAGAAGAAGAAAAATTGATCGCTCCTTTTTGAAATCTTTGCTTGCGGAAGGTTTGAGCAAGGCGATTAAAAATCAGCACTTCCTCTTTGTACAGCCCGTCCTGCTTTTCAATAATCTCCTGCACTTCTTCATAAGTAAAACGGTGATTGGAATGTATCACGGTTCTGCCGATCCATATTTTTTTAATGGAAGCTTTCGGACTTATTTCGAATACAGCGGAGAAAGTAAACTTATCTTCATGCGGCCTCAGCGAACACAGTTCATTAGAGATGCGTTCCGGCAGCATGGGATTTACACGATCTGGCAAATACACAGACGTAGCCCTTTCAAAAGCGGATTTATCCAGCTCCGTCTCAGGCTGCACATAATGACTTACATCCGCTATATGAACGCCGATCTCATAGTTACCGTTCTCAAGCACCTGGTACGATACTGCGTCATCAAAATCTTTGGCGTCTGCAGGATCAATGGTAAATGTCAGTACGGAACGAAAATCTCTTCTTTTACTAATTTCATCCTCTGCCAGCAAGTCGGGTAAACGTTCCGATTCTTCCAGCACATCTTCCGCAAACGTCAATGGAAAACCACTGCCCATCAACAATTCTTTCATGGCCATGTCGTTAACGTCGCCTGCATTCATCACCTGCACTACCTCACCCTCCGGTTTCTTTCTCTTATCCCATTCTGTTATTTTTACTACTACCCTGTCTTTATCCGCGGCACCGTTCAATTTATCTAATGGAACATAAATATCAGGTACCGCTTTGTCCGACTCGGCAATGAAAAATGCGAAGCTATTGCCGATTTCAATACGTCCCATGAACTGGTTTTGCTTTCTGGTTAGCACGTCGGTTACCTCTCCCTGTTTTCGCCCGCTTTTTCCTGATTCGTTTAGTACTCTTACCAGCACTTTATCACCATGCATAGCAGTATTAAAATGATTCGGGCGAATGAGAATATCGGTATCAAGGTTTTCAACAACTACATATCCCATCCCCGATCTGGTAATGTCTAACACACCCTGGTAGCTATCGTGCGGTCCGGATCTAGATTTCTTTTTTGTTTCACTGGTTCCCATGGATATCAATTTGAGGTATAATTAAAGTTATGTATAAAAGATTTCACCAGGCTATTAAACTGCTGGCCGCCCTTTGAAAGGAATTCATGTTCAATTGGGATAACGTATAGGGGCAGTCCGTCAAGTGCTTTTGAAAACTTGGTGAGTCTTACAGCATCTTTTTCTGTGGTAAGAACAATTTTAGATGTTGATTCAATATCATTGAATCTTTTTATAATGTCTTTCAGGTCGTCAATTGTAAATATCTGATGATCGTTGAAATTTATCTGATAGTAAGCCGCCGTCTTTTCCTGCAGGTACTTTTTCAGCGGACCCGGGTTTGCTATACCAGTAACGAGCAGTACTTCCAGTTTCTTGTGTAACTGAAATAATTCTGTGGTAAAAATATGGTAAGGCTGTCCGTAGTTTATGGAGGAATAAAAAAGATGCTGATGAGGTAACGGCGAAATTTCGGTTTTAATGCTTTCCATTTGTTCCCGGGTAGTTTGCGGCGGGCATTTTGTAATAACTATCAGGTCGGCGCGTTTATAACTGCTTCTTTCGTCGCGAAGGTTACCGGTTGGCAAATACCAATCGCGCGTAAAAAGACAGTTACAATCAACCAGCAGGATATTGTAGCCTGCTTTTACCGTTCTGTGTTGAAAAGCATCATCCAATATAATCACTGAAGTATCAGGGCGGTCGTGTAATAGCTGAGGAATAGCCTCCAGTCTCTCCTCTCCTACAGTGACGGCTATGTCGGGGAATTTTAAATGAAAGAGCATCGGTTCGTCACCAATTTCAAGCGCAGTACTGTTTGCATCGGCCATTGCATAGCCTTTTGTTTTTCGTTTGTATCCCCTGCTCAGCGTGGCAACGCTTAACTCATCTTTTAAAGACCTTACCAGGTACTCTACCATTGGAGATTTACCGGTTCCTCCGGTAGAAAGATTGCCTACACATATTACAGGCAGATTAAAAGAAGCCGATTTGAAAAAGTTTACATCGTACAAACGATTCCTGCACCAAATGACCGCGAAATAAATAAAGGAAAAAGGAAACAAAAGCATCCTGATGGTGCCCAGTAAAGGAAAATTAGAATTCATAGATTTTATTCGGAGTAATGCATATATTTAAAGGTACATCAAATTTATTAACGTCATCAATAGACGGTTCCGGGGGAAAGTAGGAAAAGCCAATCTTAATAACATCCATCCTGCAAAGTGTAAGAAACCTGTCGTAAAAGCCTTTACCATAACCTACCCTGAAACCTTTACTGTCAAAAGCAAGCAATGGAACAAACACCACATCAATTTCTTCAGCGGGAATCTCTTCACCTGAAGAAGGCTCTGCAATGCCATATTCATTTTTAAGATAATGCGTATCATCATCAACAAGTATGGGTTTGAACATTTGCTCAGCCATGTTCATAACAGGAAAGGCTACCTGTAAACCCGGAATAAGAAAGGTTAAATAATCAACCATCAGGTGTGTATTAACTTCGGCTCTTTCATGAATGGGCCAGTAGCTCAACAGGTATTGTATGTCTCCCAATGAAAGCTGTTGAAATTGAATTAACAACAAGCTATCAAGGTCAACAAGTTCCTTATGGGAAAGACGGCTTCTTTTTTCGAGGTAAATTTTTCGTAGCACCTGTTTGTTCATTACAATTCCTTTTCTAATAATTGTAACAGTTTTTCCCTGAGTAACGAACCATACACGGATAAACATTCCCTGTTAATTATTTCCAATTTCGGAATAGCTCCTATTAAAGGATAGCCGCTCCAGTCCACAATTTCATCCTGGTACTGCATGTATTCATCATTAAAGATCCAGCCAACCACATCAACACCACGTTGCCTGCAAACTTCGGCGGTTAGTAAAGAATGATTGATGCTTCCGAGGTAGTTCCTGCTGACAAGGACAACCCGTGCTTTTAACGACAGTATAAGGTCTATAATGAATTGATCGTTGTTCAAAGGAACCAGCAATCCGCCTGCTCCTTCTATCACCAGGTAGCTTTCATCCGGCTGGCTCTTTTTAATGGCGAAATAGTGTTCTCTGATAAGGTCAATGTCAATATGTTTATTTTCATTCCTGGCGGCGATATGAGGAGATGCGGGTGTAGATAAATTATACACTTCCTGGTGGCATTTTTGTTTTGCGTCTGAGAGTTGCGTAACTATTTCGCTGTCTCTACCATCAACGTTACCTGCCTGAATGGGTTTCCAGTAATCGGCCTTTAATGCATTGCTCACTATAATGGAAACGATCGTTTTGCCTACGCCGGTACCTGTGCCAGTTATAAACAACGGCCTCATCACTGTTCGCTGTTAATAAAGATGGAAAAAATAGTGGTGCCGTATTTTCTTTGCGTTTTAAATAAAGGAAAGTTTCTGTAATCGTTTCTCGGAGTATGTTCCAGCACAAACCAGCCATTTAAGTTCAGCAACTTTTTTTCAATTACCAGTTGTGGCAGCTTGTCAATGGTTTCAAGGGCATAAGGGGGTCCGGCAAAAATAAAATCAAAATGTTCGGCGCACTGTTCTATAAACTTGAATACATCCATACGAACCACATCAAAACTTTCAACCCCTAATGACGCGGCAGTTTTTTTTATGAACTCGAACATTGCCGGATCTTTTTCAACGATCGTGAGTTCCTTTACACCCCGGGAGGCAAGCTCGTAACTGATACTGCCTGTGCCACCAAACAAATCAAGTGTTTTTATTTCCTCAAAATCGAGGTTGTTTTGCAAAACATTAAAAAGGCCTTCCTTCGCTATATCTGTAGTAGGTCGTGTGAAAGGCATTTTAGCCGGCGGATGTATTTTCCTGCCTCCGTGATTACCGCTTATGATACGCATGATGCAAGTTTCAGTAAGGGTGAAAAAAAATGTTCCGGGAATGAAAGCAGCTCTTCAGGCACCACGATTTGCTTTGGCATCCGTTCCAATTCAACGAACTGAAAGTATTTTAGCAGTTCTTCATACATAGCCGAGTTCTCATCAATCATGCCCCCAACGAGCAACGGCGTTTCTTCCTGTTTCAGGTAGAATCGCTGGTAGATGTTTAGTATTTGCCAGGCAATATCCTCCGGAGTTTGATATGTAAGATTTTGAATAACCTGTATCTTATTGCTCAAAAAAACGGCCACTATTATTTCTTTAGGATTAAACACTATACTTACATGGTCGGCGACTGTTTGTTCATTTTTAAATTTATAATCCAGCCATAAATTATAATAGTGACAATAGGTGCAGGCCGGAAAATACCGTTGAAAAAAATTATCCAGTACAGGTGGAATCCTGTAAATGATGTACATGTCGGAACCATTGATTTCTTCACTTAACATCAACCCCTTGTTTAGATAACCGTACATTAATGCCAGCATACCCTTGTTAAGTTCTTTATCAAAATGTGTTCGGGGTACCAGGCAGTTCTCAGGCCAGTTAAAGAGTACGCTACATGACATCATTTTTTCTTTAAGCACACCATCTTCAGTAACAGTTTCTTCTAAAAGATTCACCATCTCCTGGTTGTTATTATAGGATAACTGGTAATATTTTAAACCGATAACCGATTTTCCGTGGAGTACGGTATAGCAAAAATAATC
The DNA here is from genome assembly GCA_964242315.1 of uncultured Flavihumibacter sp. Classification (GTDB taxonomy): domain Bacteria; phylum Bacteroidota; class Bacteroidia; order Chitinophagales; family Chitinophagaceae; genus JADCRZ01. Next base: position 1,224 of record CAXTDO010000325.1, on the reverse strand, counting down.
AGGGTTCATCTCAATAACCAACCTGCAATTCTCATAGTCATCAGGTGGCAAGTGCTTGGGGATGATATTAAAAACAGGTGTATTCATAAGATTTTACTGGCTGCAATATTAATTATTAATGATTAATTATTAATGATTAACGGATAATTGCTGATTTCTTAGTATAAATTTTATAGTAACCAATTGACATCGTTGTCTACTATCCGTTAATCATTAATAATTAATCATTAATAATTAAATTGCCTTTATGGCAAACATAAGTGCAACCTCCGATCTGAAAGTGGTTATCTCCAACAGGCAAATATTAAAAATTGCGTTGCCTATCAGCTTTGCCATTTTCATACCACAAATAAATTTTATTACCAATACTACCTTCCTCGGCGGACTGGGAGTAGAATCCCTTGCTGCTGCCGGCATTACGGGTGTTTCTTACCTTATCTTTTCTGTAACAGGCCTGGGATTAAATAACGGACTACAAACACTTATAGCAAGGAGAGCCGGTGAAAACAGGGTGGATGAGATTGGAAAACTTTTTTCACAGGGTGTAATCATCTCACTGGTGCTTGCTGCATGTGGTATTCTCTTTATGTATGTGGCCGCCCCTTACCTGTTACGGGTCGCTTTAAAATCACCCGTTCTTGAGGTTAAGTGTATTGAGTTTCTCAAGATACGTGTCTGGGGACTTCCCTTTTTATACATCTACCAGATGAGGAATGCATTGCTTGTTGGCACTAACCAAAGTCGCTATCTGGTAGCAGGCTCCCTTGCAGAAACGATTGTCAATATCTTTTTTGATTACGGATTTATTTACGGGAAACTGGGTTTGCCCGATCTTGGCTTTAACGGTGCCGCCTATGCTTCTATTATTGCCGAAGTAACCGGAATGGTAGTGGTGTTTGCGGTGATACATTATAAAGGTATCACCAAACGATTTAACCTTTTTGAAAAAATAGTGATAGACAGTCCGAATATGCGATTGATCGTTAAGCAATCATCGCCAATTATTTTTCAGTATGTCATCAGCATCACCACCTGGCTTTTCTTTTATGTGCTTGTAGAACATCATGGCGAAAAAGCCCTGGCAATTTCTACCACTATGCGAAATATTTTTGGTTTATTCGGTGTGTTCAGTTGGGCTTTTGGTGCAACAACCAGCACTATGGTAAGTAATATCATCGGGCAGGGCTTGAAAGATAAGGTGCCCTGGCTTATAAAAAAGATCGT
>CAXTDO010000324.1:0-6928 GCA_964242315.1 uncultured Flavihumibacter sp. | reverse complement strand
ATACCAGAACCTACGATATGCTTGATGTTCTAGACAGAATTGCAGATGCGTCGTCCCTGTCATCTTCGCAATCCTCTTTCGAGCAGTTCAAGGAACTTTACGGCAAAACCATTCTTTGCGGATATGCCCGCATTGACGGCTGGGCTGTTGGGATTGTAGCCAATCAACGTAAAATTGTCAAAAATAAAAAAGGTGAAATGCAGATGGGCGGTGTCATCTATAATGATAGCGCCGATAAAGCAGCACGTTTCATCATGAACTGCAATCAGAAAAAGATACCGCTGGTATTTTTGCAGGATGTCACCGGATTTATGGTAGGCAGCCGTAGCGAGCATTCAGGCATTATAAAAGACGGCGCTAAAATGGTAAATGCGGTAGCTAATTCAGTCGTTCCCAAGATCACCATAATAATCGGCAACTCTTATGGAGCTGGTAATTATGCAATGTGTGGCAAAGCCTACGACCCGCGATTTATTTATGCATGGCCCACGGCAAAAATCGCCGTGATGGGTGGCGAACAGGCTGCCAAAACATTGCTGCAGATACAGGTGGCATCCATGAAAGCAAAAGGAAAAGAAGTAGGTGCCGAAGAAGAAAAGAAGCTGCTGAACGACATTAAAGATTCCTATGAAAAACAAACTACTACTTATTATGCCGCCGCACGTTTATGGATAGACGCTATCATCGATCCGCTTGAAACGCGGAAGCTTATTTCAGAAGGTATACATGCGGCCAATCACAACCCTGAGATAAGGGAGTTTAAGACAGGAGTGTTTCAGGTGTGAGGTTTGAGGTATGGGGTATGAGGTTTGGGAAATAACGGGGGTGGGCATACGGGGCAGCGTGCTAACGAGTGTAATAATTTTGTGCTTGTTTGTGAGCGTTTCCGGTGGTAGTTGCAGCCTCCTCACAGTCAAAGCCACCCCTGTTTGAGCCTTCGGCTCAAACTCCCCTCCGAGGAGGGGATGGGCCACCAGCCTCACTATCCACTCAGTGCTTTCAATTGAATTTTCTTAATTAAATGCTATTGCCCCTTCGGGGTTCTCTTCAATCTTTCATTGCTATAATCATGTCACCCCTTCGGGGTTTAATAATACAATTCCGAAAATTGTCAGCTCCTAAGTCAGGATAACGAGGTAGCTGCCTTGCTTCAATTTGTTTTATATCCGCAATTAATAAGTTGAATGGTTTTAATACTTTTGCCGAAAGTCATACTTAAACAACATGAAACTAAAAATTACCCAGGTAGACGCTTTTGCAGAAAGGGTTTTTAGAGGAAATCCTGCAGCTATTATTATTACGGAACACTGGTTGGAAGATACCCTGATGCAGCAAATAGCGCTGGAAAACAACCTGAGCGAAACAGCGTTTATAGTGAAAGAACAAGCCGGGTATCGTATCAGATGGTTCACTCCTAATGTTGAAGTGGATCTGTGCGGACATGCCACCTTGGCTTCCGCTAAAGTGTTGTTTGATCAACAGGATTTTCCTGGCAATGTGATAACATTTAATTCAAAAAGCGGATTATTAAAGGTTTCGAAAGAATCAGATGGAAAACTAACCCTTGATTTTCCATCTACTCCTTTTGAGCTGGTGAGCAATCCGCCAGCAATTATTTTGCAGGCGTTAAAAATTGACAGTGCCACCATTTATAAAGGCAGTTTCGATTATATGGCTGTAGTGCAGCATCAACGACAAATAGAAGGCCTTACTCCTGATTTTAACCTGTTATCTACCCTGCAAAGCCGTGGCATTGTAGTTACTTCACGGGGTGATGAAGCAGACTTTGTATCGCGTTGCTTTTTCCCACAGTCAGGAATTAACGAAGATCCGGTAACAGGTTCTGCTCATACCATGATGACACCCTACTGGGCCAAAGAACTAATGAAGAACAAACTTTCTGCCGTTCAGCTATCCGGTCGCAGGGGTAACCTGGAATGTGAATTAGCGGGAGATCGGGTATTAATGTCGGGGAACGCGATTATTTACCTCAGAGGAGAAATCGAAGTATAAATGCCCGCAAATAAACTGATCATATACACCGATGGATCTTCGCGAGGCAATCCCGGACCGGGGGGATATGGCGCAATCTTGAAATGGGGAGATACTGAAAAAGAAATCTCCCGGGGATACCAGCATACTACTAACAACAGGATGGAATTGATGGCAGTGATAGCAGCTCTGGAATCATTAAAAAAAGCTAACCTGAACATTATCATATACTCCGATAGTCAGTATATAGTTAAGGCAGTAGAGCAGGGATGGTTAAAAAAATGGCTGGCCACCAACTTTAAAGATGGTAAAAAGAATAAAGATCTATGGCTCCGCTATAATGAGCTAGCCAGTCAACACCATATAAAGTTTAACTGGGTAAAGGGCCATGCAGAAAATCCCTATAATAACCGTTGCGACAGACTGGCTACCATAGCCGCCGACGGAACTAATCTGGATAAAGATACTGGTTATGAAAGCGGTTTCTAGTGCCATTTTAGGCATTAATTGTAGTGGCTGACCTTGTAAGTTTTTTTTAACACAGAGAGGCAGTCTGAACTGCGATTTAGCTGATTAAATGATGGACTATGACATTGGAAACAATCATAGTCCATCATTAAATCAGCTAAATCACAGTTCAGACTGCCTGTTTAATGGCTAACAACAAAATAAGTTCACACTTCAATATCTTTGTGCTTCAAGCTGAAAGTCTTCGATTGCCGCCTTCCCGATTAAAACGTTCTATAACTAAAACTACATTCATGCACTTTTTTAATAGCCTACGTATCAATAATTTCTTTTTCGGTTCCATATTTACTATTGCGATCATTACATCACTCCACTGGTTTGACCCTGCGCCTGTATTAAAAAATGGCATGTGGAGAACTTCTATTCAAAGACAGGATGGACAATCAATAGTTTTCAATTTTGAAACGAGAGACAGCGCAGGTCAAAAGATACTGTATGTTTTAAACGGCAGCGAAAAATTATTGGTTGATAATATAAAAACAAAAGGCGATTCAGTTTTTATAGAAATGCCATTTTTTGAATCCAGCTTCGCTGCCAGGTTAAACAAAGATGGTAACATGCAGGGCTCCTGGATAAGAAAGGGCGCAGATAGCTTGTTGATCATACCGTTCACGGCAATCTACAACCAGCAACAACGATTTGTTGTAACTGCTCCGCCATTGCACAAAATAAGCGGCAGGTGGAGTGTGGCATTTACCGGTGCGAATGATAAGGTTATAAATGCCGTGGGAGAATTTCAGCAAAAAGGATCAAAGCTTACCGGCACCTTTCTTCTGGCCTCCGGTGACTACCGTTACCTGGAAGGTGTGGTAACAGGCGACAGCTTAAAACTTTCCGGCTTTGATGGCGGTCACGCGTTTTTATTCACTGCCAAAGTTGATGACGATAACACCATATCAGGAGGGAACTTTTATTCCGGTGCAACGAGTGTGGAAAAATGGACTGCCAGGCGAAATCCGAAAGCCGCCCTTCCTGATGGATATGAAGCAACAACACTCAGGCCGGGAGAAAATAAGTTAAATTTTAAGTTTGTCAGCACTGATGATAAAACGGTTTCTATTACCGATGCTGCTTATAAAGGAAAAGTTGTAATTGTACAGATATTGGGATCGTGGTGCCCCAATTGTATGGATGAAACCAGGTTTCTAAGTGAGTATTATAAAGCCAATAGTAAAAACGGTGTCGAAGTTATCGGCCTTGCCTACGAGCGTACTACCGATATCGAAAGATCGAAAAAATCTATCAATTCTTTCATAAACAGGTTTAATGTAAATTATCCTATTCTTATTACCGGTGTAACCGTTACCGATTCGATGCGTACAGAGAAAACGTTGCCACAGATTAATAAAATAAAAGCTTTTCCTACTTCTCTATTCATTGATAAAAAAGGAGTTGTAAGAAAAATTTACACGGGCTTTACCGGTCCTGGCACCGGAGCGTATTACGATGCTTTTAAAAAAGAGTTTGATGAAACTGTTAAAGGCTTGCTGAGCGAGAAATGATTTATAATCCGGACATTCAAACATCAATACAAATTATTACCTTCATAAGTGTTACGGAACTACAACTTTTGCATTGCTAAATATTTTTAAAATGACTTCCCGCAGAACATTTCTTCAGAATACTACCACCGTACTCGGCGGTGGAATATTGGCTTCTTCATTTACCAGTCACCCTTTTACAATTTTCAACAACCGCATAGCGCCCAGCGATCAGTTGAATATCGGCGCCATAGGCATCAACGGCATGGGATGGGCCGACGTTAATGCCGCATTGAAAGTGCCGGGTGTTAACCTGGTAGCAATCTGTGATGTTGATAAAAATGTTTTGGATAAGCGCATGGGCGACCTGGCTAAGATGAATATTGACACCAGCAAGGTTAAAACGTACGGCGATTACCGCCAGCTCCTGGATCGGAAAGACATTGACGCCGTTATCATAGGCACACCCGATCATTGGCATGCCCTGATTATGATGAATGCATGCGCTGCAGGCAAAGACGTGTATGTAGAAAAACCGGTAGGAAACTCAATTGGAGAATGCCGCAGCATGGTGAACGCCCAGCAACGGTATAAAAGAGTAGTGCAGGCCGGACAATGGCAACGGAGCCAGCAGCATTTTAAAGATGCAGTTGATTTCGTTCAAAGCGGCCAGTTAGGAAATATCAGAACGGTTAAAGTTTGGTGCTACCAGGGATGGATGAAACCAGGTGCTGTTGTAGCTGATTCAGCGCCTCCTGCGGGTGTTGACTTTGCCCAGTGGCTCGGACCAGCGCCTAAAAGGTCTTTTAACGCCAGCAGGTTTCATTTTAATTTTCGATGGTTCTGGGATTATGCCGGCGGTTTAATGACCGATTGGGGAGTGCATCTTCTCGACTATGGCTTGTTAGGAATGAAGTCTCCCATACCAAAATCCATATCTGCATTAGGCGGAAAGTTCGCCTATCCCGACCTGTACGAAGAAACACCCGATACCCTTACCACCTTGTATGAGTTTGACGGCTTCAATATGGTATGGGATTCCGCAATGGGAATTGATAACGGTTCATATGATCGTGATCATGGTATCGCGTACATTGGAAATAACGGCACCCTTATATTAAATCGGGGCGGCTGGGAAGTGATTGAAGAAAAACAAAGCAAGAGTAAAGTCAGCAAACCACTGGTCAAGCCTTCCGATGTAGGCGTTAATAAACATATGGAAAATTTTGTGAGCGTTATCAAATCACGGAAGATGGAAGACCTGCACTGCTCCATCCAGGCAGGCGCTCATGTGGCAACCGTGGCGCAGATGGGCAATATCGCCTTTCGTAGTGGTAAAAAATTGGAGTGGGATGATGCCACACATTGCTTTAAAGATGATGAAATCAATAAAAAGTACTTGACGAAAGAATACCACAACGGCTACAGCCTTCCTAAAGTATAATTGTCGGCCGCAATACCCGATGAACATTTTCAAGAAACAGCAACTTTTTACTTTATTTCTATCACTATTATGTTGGAAATATTCTAAAAGTCAACATGCTGATTCGATTGTTTTACACAATGCGGTTCTTTATTATTACTCGTATGGAACCGGTGAGCCAATCGTTATATTAAGTGGCGGCCCCGGCATAGCTTCTCACCAGGAAGATGATGTGGCTATTGAATTAAGCAAGCATTATAAAGCTATTCTCTTTGACCAGAGAGGCACCGGTAAATCGTGGACGAAGCCGCCGGATAATTCAACCATCAATTTGAAAACGGCAACGGAAGATCTGGAAACACTGCGAAAACATCTGCGCATTGATAAACTAATTTGTACGGGCACTCCTGGGGCAGCATGCTTGCCGCCACTTATATTGCCCGCTTTCCTGAATATGTTAACCTGTTTATTTCCGTTGGTGGCGGAGAAATAGACACGAGCCTCACACAAACAATAACTGATAACGTGAATGCAAAGTATCAACTTAGTGACACTATTAAATTTGACTACTGGCTTGATTCTACTATAATAAAAAAAGATCCTGCAAAAGCGGCTTATGAATTAAGAAGATTGAAGGTGGCTTACTCTATTTATGATACTTCAAAACTTGACATGGTGATGAAGCAGGTTACACATGGCGATAGAAATGCCGCCATGTCTGCTTTAATGTGGAAAAGCATTCGTAAAGATTTTCACTTTGTATCTGCCGACAGAGCTTTCTCGGGAGCAACACTGGTGGTTTTTGGATGGAATGATATGATTGGTTTAACCACGGTTACACAATATCTGCAGGCTTTTCCCCAGGCAGAGGTTAAAGGAATTTTCCAATCCGGGCATTACCCGGAAATAGAGCAACCGGAACAATTTTACCCGATTATAAATCAGTTTTTAAAGACACAGCTTACAACGGCAAAGTAACGCACCTAAATATGGCTTTCTTTATGCTGGCTAACACTGCTCACCTCATCGTTAGGAATTACATCAATCTTTAGAATGCTACACGGTTCAGAAATCAAAACGCCAGCACGGCAAATGCATTAACATTGATCAGACTACCTAAATTTATTAGATGTCTGGTTAAGTTTTAACGTTTAAACTAAGGGGTAACCCTTAAATGCCAAATTTCTCATCTGTAGAATATTATTCCTAACTATTGTTTCGTAGTACCAACAGCAAACCATTAATGTTCTCGTTCGATATTAAAAATATTATTCAGATTGATATCTTTTTGCCGGTCGTAAAAGATTTATGATACTTAAACTTTAAAAGTTTAAACAAACCAGTCGGCAAATCAGTTATAGCTAGATGTTAAGCCACTAGTAAGAGGTTTATAGTATCAAACGTTCATTTTGTACTTAGACCAACACTCATGGCAAAGGAATTGTATAGAATGTAATATTAATTTACTTAAAAATTTACACATGTCAAACAACGAAAATCCGGA